>NZ_FQXR01000009.1 GCF_900130025.1 Sporanaerobacter acetigenes DSM 13106
AAGCAACAACAGAGCAGAACGAGCGATTAAACCATTTGTAATAGGAAGAAAGAATTTTCTATTTTCAAAGTCCCCTAAAGGTGCTCAGGCTTCTGCCGTAGTTTACAGTATAATAGAGACGGCAAAAGCAAATAATTTAAATCCATTCTACTATTTAACATATCTATTTGAAAAACTGCCTAATATAGATTTAGATAATCTAGAAGAGTTAGATAATCTTCTACCTTGGTCAGATTCAATTCCACAAGAATGTAAAGTTCCTAACAAAAAATAGTATAATATATGGCCTCCACCTTTAATAGGTGGGGGCTATTTTACGCTTACCTTTTAAAAGCTTTTTTGGGGTAAAATTTGTGTCACAAAATAGTTGTTTAAATTGTTATAAGAGTACAGTCGACTGATAAACAATGAAGGTGGTGAACTTATGAGCAATGCAGATCTTGGAGAAAGATTTGTTACTGGCGGAGAGAATGAACTGGAAGAGATAATCAATCTCTATAGTGAAAAACTACTTCGCTATGCAACAGCAATTTTATGTGATTACTATGAAGCAGAAAATATAGTTCAGGAAGTTTTTCTTTCAGCATATGAAAACCGTGCTACATTTGATGGCGCTAATCTCTCTGCATGGCTATATAAAATCACATATAATCTCAGTTTAAATCAACTAAAAAAGCGTAAGTTACTTTATTTTAGTGAAATCCGTGGTAAAGTAGTTTTATCAGAGGAAGATAAAGGGTTGAGTGATGAAACATTTCGTGCTTTAAAGAGGCTTAAACCTAAGGAACGTGCTTTGTTATATGGGCGAATAATGGAGGAGCAGAGTTACGAGGAACTATCCCTTCTTACAGGAAGTTCTCCTGCTGCTTTGCGTAAGCAATACCAGCGGGTCAAGGATAAATTAGCTAAATATTTAAACTTTGAATATTGTAGAAAGGAGTCTAAATATGAGTAAATTTGATATTGATGAACAAAATATATATGATATGTTTTCCCAAATTACTGTTAATTCAAGCAAAATTGCAGAACAAGTTAAGGACAGATTGCATGAGGAAAATAACAACATTTCTGTTAAGCACCGAAGACGATGGGCAAGGTCAACGGTTGCAGTTATAGTGATGTCTATGGTGCTAGTTGTTAGTGTAACTGCTGCGGCTTTAGGAAATTTTGATTGGTTTATAGAAAAATTTAATCCTGATTTTGGTAAGGTTGTTGAACCAGTTGAAGTTTATAGTGAAGATCAAGGAATTCGTATGGAGGTTATAGGCGCACAGAAATATGGTAATATGTCAATTGTTTATTTGTCTATTCAAGATATAACAGGTCAAAATCGATTGACAGAAAAGACTGACTTTAGAGATGGATTTAATGTAAAAATGAATTCACAGGCACAAAAGACAACTGGACGATCAGATGAGGTTGTATCAGCCAGTGTTTCATGGAAGCAAAAAATGTTATATTTTGATGAGGATACCAATACTATTTATTATGAGTTTTATATAACGGCTGATCCAGGTACACCTTTGGCAGATCCATTGGAAATTGGCAGTTCTCTTATTTATTTTGACGAAAAAGTCTATAAAGACGAACCAATTCCCATATCTCTTACAGGAATTGAAAATGTAGAAACTATACCTATTGAGAAAATGCAAATTTGGGGTAGTAGCAATATGCCTGATGATTTAAATTCATTCACAGAGGCACTTATACCAAGCCATTATGCTGATATGCCTCATGGTGAAAAAGATCAATGGATTTCAAATATTGGCATTATAGATGGGAAACTACATGTGCAGCTAGGAAATATTTCTAACAAAGAGTTTGGTAGCACTGCAATGCTTTCTTTAAAAGATTCAAGTGGCAATTTAATTTCATACGATTATATGTTGATATTCCTTGGTGATAAGGAAAATTGCCTACTTAATCTTGAAGAAAACGATTGTGTTGATGCGAAATACAAATATGAAGAATTTGTATTTCCTGTAAGTACTAAAGATCTTAGTGGATATACTCTTTGTTTTACTGGTTCAGTCTTCTCTGGGGTTGAAGGTAGATGGAAGGTAGCAGCAAATCTAAATGATTCTAACCAAAATATGCGTATTTTGATAAATGACATTTCAGTTGAAGGTCATCTCTTTGAGTTTATAACACTTAATCCTTTAGGGTTGCAAGCAATAGGCACCTATGAAGGAGAAAAGTGTAAGGCCAGTGATATGGTACTTGAGGTTGAAACAGTAGATGGTATTGTTCCATTGGAAGGTGGCGGAGGAAGCCAAAATCCCGATAAACATACCTTCAATTCAAGTTGGAATACGAAAGCACCTTTAGATGTTACCAAAGTTACAGCTATAATTATAAATGGTATCCGAATTCCAATTAAATAGCAAAATGACATTGATGTTTAAAATTGGTTTAATAAATAATAAAGCTTTGTCTACAATAAAATGGTAAAAGCATTTTATTATCTGTGCGTATTTATAAAAGTTATATAGAAAATGAAGATAAGCTAATAAGTTCCGAAGACAAACAGATGATAATGGATTTATTTTCAAGTTCAACTGTAGAAGTTGGAATTATTCCATAATAATGTGAAAATTTTGACAAAGAATAATCTAATATGCATCCTCCATCTTTAACAGGTGGAGGATGTTTGACACTTATGCTATAGTTGAGAATTCATCAAAAATTGAGAAAAAAACAAAAATTCCCTTTACAATTGACAAAGAATTATCATAGTATTAGTATTGTAATATACAAAAGGTTTGCAAATCTTTATATATATTTGATCAAAATTAAAAACTATTAACAAAAATAGAGAGGAGTTGCATCTCACAAAAATAAAAAATTAATAAAGAACAAAATGTAGATTTTAGGGGGAAGAATTATGGCAAAATCTTTGATAAGCCCAGAAAATACATGGGCACTTTGGGCAATTTTAACTGGTATTTCAGCTTTGAGTATTTGGTTGGAGCAAAAATATAAATGGGCAGGTAAAGTTACAGGTTGTGTATTGGCTTTATTATTTGCAATGATATTAGCTAATATAAAGGTTATACCAGTAGAAGCACCAACTTATGATATGGTTTGGGACTATGTGGTACCTCTTGCAATACCATTATTACTTTATAATGCGAATGTTAAGAAAATATGGAAAGAAAGTGGTAGATTATTATTAGTTTATCTTGTCAGTGGTATAGGTACAGTTTTAGGTAGTATTTTGGCATTTGGAGTATTGAAAAACAAAATTCCTGATGCTTATAAAGCTGCTGCAATGATGACAGGAACTTATACAGGTGGGAGTGTCAATCTTGTAGCTATGGCAGATGCTTTTGACGCTAATTCAGAATTAGTCTCAACATCAGTAGTTGCAGACAATCTTCTTATGGCCTTATATTTCTTTGTTTTGATTGCCATTCCAACAATGAATTTTTTCTTGAAAAGATATAAACATCCAATTGTTGATCAAGTAGAAAAAGAAGGTGATTCAGGAGAAGGAAAGACTAAAGCCGCTCAATTTTGGGGGGCAAAGGAAATTTCCTTGAAAGATATAGCTACTGCAGTTGCAATATCCTTTATTATAGTTTCATTATCAGTAGAAATTTCTGGATTTTTCTCTAAAGTTATTCCTACAGGAAACTTGGGATTGAATTTATTGAATGGACTTTTAGGAAATAAATATTTAATAATGACTACTATAACTATGATAGCGGCAACAGCTTTCAGTGATTTCTTTGAAAACATAAAAGGTGCTCAAGAAATAGGAACATTTTTAATCTATATATTCTTTACTGTAATAGGTGCACCAGCATCAATACCTTTGATTGTTACAAAATCACCTTTACTATTAGTATTTTGTGCAATAATTGTTTTTACAAATATGCTATTTACATTCTTAATGGGTAGAATATTTAAGTTTAACTTAGAAGAAATGATAATAGCCTCCAATGCAAATGTAGGAGGACCTACTACTTCAGCAGCTATGGCAATAGCAAAAGGTTGGGACAAACTAATAGTTCCTGCATTGTTGGTTGGTACTTTGGGTTATGTCATCGGTAACTATTATGGTATACTTGTAGGAAATTTACTTAAATGATGATAATTAATCAATAATATAAGAAGGGAGAAATCCCTTCTTAATAATTTTAATAAGGATGTGATAATAATGATATTTGATGCACATGGAGATATATGGACAGATGTCACAGTTAAAAGGCAAAAAGGTAATAAAGATGTATTTAAAAATTTTCATCTAGGAAAATATAATAAAGGTCAAGTAAATGGTGGAATATTTGTAATTTGGATTGACCCTCCATATGATGAAAATCCAAAACAAAGAGCTTTAGAAATTATAGAAAACATGTCAGTTGAAATAACAGCTAACCAAGATATATTTAAAATTGTAAAAAATTATGGCGATATAAGTGAGGCTGTAGATAGCAATAGATTTGCAATAGTTTTAGGCTCAGAAGGTCTTAGTTATATTGGAAAGAATGTAGATTTTATAAATGCATTGTATTTATTTGGTGTAAGACATGCAACTTTGACTTGGAATGAGGAAAATGAATTGGCGACTGGAGTAAAAGGCAATCCAAATAGGGGACTTACCCAATATGGTGTAGAAGCAGTTAAAAAATTAGAAGAATTAGGAATGATAGTTGATGTCTCACATGCTAATGAAAAGACATTTTGGGATATATGCGAAACAACTACAAAACCTATTATTGCTTCTCATTCTAATTGCAAAGCATTATGCAAAGCTCCAAGAAATCTCACTGATGAACAACTAAAAGCTATAAGTGAAAAAGGTGGAGTTGTTGGATTAAATGCTTTTTCAGATTTTGTAGCAGATGAAGTAAAAGATAGAGATATTGAACATCTAGCAAATCATGTTGATCACATGGTTGAAGTCATGGGAATAGACCATGTTGGATTTGGTTTTGATTTTGATGATTATCTAGAAGGAGATACATTGAGTGCTTTTGCAGAAGGAGATGCAAAAACAATAGGATTTGAAAATATAACTAAAGTTCCAAAGATGATTGAATTATTAGAGAAAAAGGGTTACTCTAAGGAAGATATAGAAAAAATTAAATATAAAAATTTCTTAAGAATTATTAAAGAAATATTAGGTTAAATATTTTATAGAGCAATTAGAGTAAAATCCTGTGTTTATATAAATGACATAGGATTTTATTTTTTTATATTTTTGCTAATAAAGAATAGTTGTTATATAATAAACTCTGTCATTTTAAGAGAAGGGTATAGGAGGAATTATATGGAGTTTACATGGTTTACATTAGCAATATTAGCAACGTTTTGCTGGGGGTTATCTGATGTATTTTTTAAAAAAGGGACAGACCCTAATGATAGATACGGTCATTTAAGAATATTGATAATGATTGGTCTAATGATGGGGATTCATGCAGTCATAGAACTAATAAAAATAAATTGGCAATATGATATTAAAAATGTAATTACATATTTCCCAGTATCATTTTTATATATCTTATCCATGGCTATAGATTTTTATGGCTATAGATATTTATTAATATCTGTGGGATCACCAGTTGCTAGCACTTCAGGAGCAATAGCAGGTATATTGTCCTTTAAGGTATTAGGGAAAACCATGTCCAATTTGCAGCTTTTTGCGGTAACTTTAATTACATTAGGTTTAATTTTATTAGCTATTTTAGAAAGAAAAGAATCAGAAAGAGAAAAACTAAAAAACTCAGAACAAATAGATAAAAAAAATAAAATGGGAGCAGTAGCTCTATTATTTCCCATTGCTTATTCTCTTTTAGATGGGGTAGGTACATTTTTAGACGATGTATATTTAAGTAAACATTTCACGCCAGAGGAAGCATTGATTTCTTTTGAATTAACATTTTTTATTGTGACCATAATATCATTATTTTATATAATAGTAATTAAAAAACAAGGGTACAAGTTAGTAAATGAAAAATACAATATTTATGGTGGATTATTTGAAACAGCAGGTCAATTTTTTTATGTTTATGCTTTAAATTCCAATTCAGTAGTTGCAGCACCACTTATGTCAGTTGATAGTATAGTAGCGGTTATATTTGGAAGGATTTATTTAAAAGAAAAATTAACAAGGGAGCAATATTTTACTATTATAGTGATAAGTATAGGTGTGTTTATATTAGGATTTTATGAATAATGATGATTTGTCATGTACAGGTTAATTTTTCTATATATTAGCCTCAAATCATGATATAATTCATTATATATGTAATAATAAGTTTTGGTTAAAAGTATAAGTAGAAAATTAAGAGGAGTATATAAAAATATGAACACATTGAAAAAGATAGCAGGGAAGGTTTTGTATGCTATAGCTAAACTAATATCAATAATACTTGATGTTCTAACAAAAATAATAGAAACTATAGTAACGATTGTAGGAGGTATAGCAAAAGGATTTATTGCCTTGATAGGTATGGGAGGGTGCTTATTAGTCTTTATGTTAGCTGGACCTTTAGGATTTGCATTATTATTGCATCCAGCTGTACTTTTGACTATATTATTTTTTGTTATATTTCCAATACTGGGAACTAAATTTGTATCTTATTTAAAGTATATAAAGTATATCATAACTGAGTATCTGTTTGATCGTGCTTATTACCTTATGGATGGAATAAGCTATCAATTTAAATCATTTAATGGATATAAAGATAAATACAAAAAAATGGAATATGAAAGAAAAAGAAAAGAACAACAACGACGTCAGGAAGAGCAACAAAAAGAATGGGAAGAAAAATTTAGACAATGGAATGAATATCAAAATTATCAAAGAAGAAATAATGGACATACCAATTATGAATGGTATGGTCAAAATACTGGTTATGACAATCAGACTTATGCAAATCCAACTAGTGAGTTCAAAAGCAAATATGAAAAAAGCTGTGATTTATTAGGCGTCGGATATGATGCAGATAAGTATCAAATAAAATTAGCATACAGGAAAAAAGCAAAGGAATATCATCCAGATTTAAACAAATCACCAAATGCAACAGAGATGTTCCAACAGATAAATAATGCTTATGAGTTTTTAAGTGATGGTAATATAGAGAGATATAAGAATATGATTTAGAAAGGGGGGCTTATTTGTGAATTGGCTAAAAAGATTTATGACAGGTCGTTATGGGGCGGATCAATTGTCATGGGTTATTCTAGTGGTTTATTTTTTTATATCCATTATGGCAAGAATTTTTAATAATAGAATACTGGATGTACTTGGTATAGTAGCTTTAGGAATAGTTGTATATAGAATGTTTTCTAAAAATATATCAGCTAGGTATCAGGAAAATACGAAGTTTCTAAACAAATGGAATTCTATAAAGAGGAAAGTAAACAATAGAATTCAGCGAATAAAGGATTTGAAAGATTATAAGTATTATAAATGCTCTAATTGTAAACAAGTCCTTCGTGTACCAAGAGGTAAAGGTAAGATTTCTATTACTTGTCCAAAATGTAAAACTGTAATGATCAAAAAATCATAAGCAATAATGAAAAAACTCTCAAAACCTTAATTAAGGTTTTGAGAGTAAAAACTAATTTATTCAGGTGCTAAAGTTTCTTTAATAACAATTTCTTTTAAGATGAATTCCATTCCGCTCAACATTTCCCAATCATCAGCTTTACAATAAGGACATTTTCCCTTGTTTTTTACGATTTTAAAAACTTTATTGCAATGATGGCATAAACCATTTGCGGAAATCATCTCAATTTTCAATTTAGAATTTTCTAAAAGGGTTCCTTCTGCAGCATTGGGAAAATACTCCATCATATATCTAGGTACAATTGATGACATTTCTCCTATTTGTACAACAACGGTATCTATCTCATCGATATTGTTCTCGATGGCAGCTGTTTCAACCATTTTTATCAATTCTACCAATACAGTTATTTCATGCATAATGTTTCCCTATTTATCCATACTATTTTTATTTGGATTTAAAGCTGTTTTGACTTTGATACTGATTGCTCGTTTAAGTGCATGTGGTTTAATATTTTCATAGCCATAGCTATGAGCATCAAATTTACGATGGATTGTGATTGCATCAAATTTACATCTTGTTGTACATTCTCCGCAGCCAATACATCTATTTACATCAACATGAGCAACACCACATTTTAAGCAACGATCAGTTTCAGCTTTTAATTGTTCTTCCGTAAATGTAACACGTGGATCTGAGAAAGTATTGTTTTTAGCTGAATCAAGATGAACTTTTTGACGTTTAGCTTTATCATAGCCATCAAGATTCAAATTATCTTTATCAACTGCTTTAAAGATTCTTCTATTTCTTCCTAATGTCAATGATTGACCAGGATGAACATAGCGGTGTAATGATTCAGCTCCTTCTTTACCTGCAGCGATAGCATCTATAGCAAATTTTGGTCCGCTATAAACGTCGCCACCAATAAAGATATCGGGTTCACCTGTTTGATAAGTCAATTGATCAGCTTTGGCAGTCATATTGCGATTTAATTCTACTTTACTGTTATTTAACATATCACCCCAAACGATAGATTGCCCTATTGATAACAATACTTTATCGGCTTTCACGGTTTTAATATCACTTTCATCATATTTTGGATTAAATCTCCCATCTTCATCGAAGACGCTTAAACAACGTTTAAATTCAACAGACTTAACTTTACCATCTTCAATAATGATTCGTTTTGGACCCCAACCATTGTTTATAACAATACCTTCGCCTTTAGCTTCAAGAACTTCTTCATCTTGGGCAGGCATTTCATTTTCGCCTTCTAAGCAGAACATATTTACAGTTTTAGCTCCCGTTCTAAGGGAAGTTCTTGCAACGTCAATTGCTACATTACCGCCACCAATTACTACAACATTGCCTTCAGTCTTTATATCTTTACCTAGGTTAATGTCCTTTAAATAATCTACACCATTAATTACATCTTCATGGTCTTCGCCTTCAATATTAAGTTTTCGACCACCTTGGGCACCAATAGCAATGTAGAACCCTTTATATCCTTGAGTACGTAATTCATCTAAAGTAATATCTTTGCCTACTTCAACACCACATATAAACTCAACACCTAATTGACGTAGTACATCAATTTCAGCTTCAACAACATCTTTTTCAAGCCTAAATGAAGGAATACCTAAAGTTAACATTCCACCAGGTTTTTGTTGTTTTTCAAATACTGTGATTGTATAGCCTTTTTGAGCTAGAAAATATGCACAAGAAAGTCCTGCTGGTCCTGAACCGATTATGGCAATCTTAATATCATTAAAATTATATAATTTTTCTGGAACAAATCTTGTTTCACTATTTAATTCTATATCAGCTATGAATTTTTTGATTTCATCTATTGCAACAGGTTCATCAATATCTCCTCTAGTACATTCACTCTCACAATTATGTGGACAAATACGACCGCAAACTGCAGGGAATGGATTTTCCTTTTTAATTAACTCTAAAGCATCAAGATATTTTCCTTGAGCTGCTAATTTTATATATGCTTGAACAGCAATATGAGCTGGACAAGTCGTCTTACATGGTGAAGTACCACAGTCGTAAACATTCTCGAAATTTTCTCTGAAATCTGGATTATAGCGTTCTGGACCCCATTTGTGATCATCAGGAAGTGGGGTAAATGGATATTCAATTGGCTTCTTAGTACATAAATTTTGTCCCAATCTTACAGCATTGGCAGGACATGTTTCAACACATTGTCCACAAGCTCCACATTTTTCAGGGTCAACCTCTGCAACATAATTAGAACGTGACATATTAGGTGTATTAAAATATTGGGAAGTACGTAAAGCTAGACAAACATCACGTTGGCAATTACAAATTGCCCAAATTTTATTAGTTCCATCCATATTTGTAACTTGATGCATATAACCTTTTTTCTCAGCTTGTAAAAGCACTTTTTCAGCTTCTTCTTTTGTAATACGTCTTGCTTTCCCTGTTCTAATAGCTGATTCAGCAGTAGCCCCAAGAAGAATACACAATTCTTCTGCTATACTACCAGTACCTTCATCCATTTGAGTACGAACCAAACGACATTGACATGGTGCAATACCAATATGGTTTTGATATTTAGTTAACCAATAGGACAATTCTTCATATGGTGCTTTTCTGGTTTCAGCTTGAATTGCTGATTCAACTGGAATAACGCGCATTGCTCCATTACCCATTGGCATAATGCTGGTGACAGGCTCAACAGTTTCTCGTGTATATTGTTCAAATGCTCTAGCTATTTCAGGATGTGTTTCAACTTGTTCAGGATTAAGCATCATTAGTTCATAAATTCCTGGAACATAAATTGGAAGTTCAAATTTATCTGTTCCATCTTCTTGTGGTTTAATTTCAATGATTCCCATATCAGCAAGTTGCATACAAATATCAAAAGTTTCAGCATAATTTTTATTTACCCTTGCTGCAATATCTTCTACTGCTTCAGGTTTTCTTCTTTTCATGGCAATAACAACATCAGCTTGTTCATCATTTACTAAATCAGCAAATACATAATATCGTGGGTCATCTTCAGTGAAATTTATTTTTAAGCCACTGATATGTTGTGCCATTTCAATAATTTTTGCACGCATTTCATTGTCCCCCTTATATTTAAGCATTATTTTTTCACTTCTGATACTTGAGTTTTTAGCCAATTGATCCAAGCTTCAATCCCTTCACCAGTACGGGCTGAAATTGGGAAAATATTAATATTTGGATTAAGTTTTCTAGCACGGTCACAAACAGCATCTATGTCAAAATTAAACATTTGTAAAGTATCAATTTTATTGATTAATAAAACATCAGCAACTGTAAACATTAGAGGATATTTAAGGGGCTTGTCATCTCCTTCAGGAACTGATAGAATCATTGCATTTTTAGTTGCACCAGTATCAAATTCAGCTGGACATACTAAATTGCCGACATTTTCAAGAACAATAAGATCTAAATCATCAATTTCTAGATTGTCGAGTCCTTCACTAGTCATCTGTGCATCCAAATGACACATACCACCTGTATGAAGTTGGATGGTTTTTACTCCAGTATCGGCGATTGTTTTAGCATCTACATCTGAATCAATATCGGCTTCCATAATTCCAATTTTCATTGAATCTTTTAATTGTTCAATGGTTCTTAAAAGTGTTGTTGTTTTTCCTGAGCCTGGTGAACTCATTAAATTCAATAAAAACTTATTGTTTGCTTTTAATTTGTTTCTAAGTTTTTCTGCTTCTATATCATTATTTTTATAAATACTTTGCTTGATTTCAACAATTTTAAATTGATCCATAGTTCGTCACCTCCTTTATATGAATAAAATTTCACAATGTACTATATATTGTATTCTCCATGATATGCCAAAACCCTCTTTAAAATATCAAAATATTTAATCATTTTCACAATATATTAAAATTATTTATATTTAGAACTGCTAAAATTGTAGGGAGAGTTGATAGGAAAATTAGCCAGAGAATAAACTTTATGTCCATTTTTTCCTGTAGTAGTATTTGAACATATCAAGGAATTGAGAATAGCTTCTTCTGTTGCTTCAGATGTGGCTCTAAATACTTTATTAATGTTTGGTTCATTAATAATTTTTATATCAAGTATTTCTTTATTTTCTTGATGTTTAATAATATTTCCTGTAGAAAACCCTATAGCTATTTCTCCACTGCCATGGCCAATAAATCCTCCAGTTCTAGCTATGCCTGGATTTACTCTTTTGATAACTCTTTTTAGCTGTCTAGAAGAAAGGGGAATATCAGTAGCTACTATTAAGATTATTGATCCTTTATCATCTCTTTGTTTTTCAGTATTTACAATATATTTCAATTCTTTCCCAATAAAATTTCCATTTATCATAAAATCATCTATAATTCCAAAATTAGATAATACCAGTACACCTACTATGTATTCTCTATTGTCAAGATTTACTATACGTGAAGATGTTCCAATTCCACCTTTTAGTCCATAACACATCATTCCAGTTCCAGCACCTACGTTTCCCTCTTCAAATTCAGAACTTGCATTTTTTATAGCTTCAGATATATGAAAATCCTTAACATGAAGTCCCCTAATATCATTTAGATATCCATCATTACATTCGCATACAATAGGATTTAAAGATTGTATATTCTCATCTATTGAAAGCATGTATTTTACTAGTCCTTCATGAGCTGCACCTATACTTAAAGTATTTGTAAGTATTATTGGAGTTTCTATATTTCCTAATTCCTCAATTTGTACCAATCCTATACTTTTCCCAAAGCCGTTAATTACGTGACAAGCACCTATAACTTTTTCTTTAAATAAGTTTCTATTATGAGGGACAATTGCTGTAACGCCTGTTTTTATTTCACCATCATCCAATGTTACATGACCTACCTTGACTCCGGGTACATCAGTAATGGAGTTTTTATTTCCTGTTTTCATATTTCCGATAGACGGATAGAAATCTCTAATTCTTTTTTGTTCGTTCAAATTATTTTCACCCTTTCATAAGCATTATAGTTTTAAATTGCATGTAGTAGTATTAATACATAATATTAGTTTTGACTAGCTTAGCTATATTTTTATGATCATTATATATTGTAAATTCTACTGGATTTATATTATCTATAGTTAGCATAGCAGCTTCTTTTTCATATAAGGTTAATGTATTATTAGTTAAAGGAATATGCAATTTTGTTTGTCCATATACACAATAAATAACTTGAGTATTTTTAAAATAGTCTTCTTTGCCTATACTTAAAGTAAACTTCTTTTCTTCATTTTCTTTGATGAATAGACTTTCTAAATCTCCCCTTGCGTTTTCATTCATCATCAAGTTAAAATCTACTACCTTTCCATAACTTTTTGTATTCCAGCTACCATTAAAACTATCTTGTTCAAAAGGTTTCAAAGTACATTTATGATGATTTTCATGTACCAGCTCAATTTCTCCATCAAGTATCATAATGATTCTATTGATTCCTGGAAGATGGGTAAAAGTTGATTCTTCAACTTCAACTTTAGCTGAACTAATACGCCAAGTGAAATTTCTTTTGCTATATATAGCCTCTTTTGGATATATAGCAATTTGTGTTGTAGTTCCTCCTGACCATTCACTTATCTGAAATTCATCACTTTTTATTAATTTTACTTCGCATGTCATATTTATTTCACTCCTTTAAATTCACAATATATATATTATATTTTTAAATCAAGTATTATAGCCTATACCATTTCATTTTTTTCATTTAATTTTTTATACATCATTTCTTGCTGTTTTGTTGTAAATTGGAAATATATTTCTGTATTAGAAACTGATTTATGTCCTAGCCACCATTGGAGTTCTTTTATATCTAAACCAGATTCAGCAAGATGAACAGCAGTTGTGTGTTTTATTGTATGAAAATGATGTTTTGATTTATCTTGAATATTTGCTTCTTTGCAATATTTTTTCATAATATAATCTAAGGTTTGTCTAGATATAGGTTTATTTTCTTGACTTTTGAATAAAATTTCATTGCTATTTGATATATTATATATTTTTATATATTCATCAAGGGCTTTTTTGGTTGAGGAATCTAATCTTATTGTATTATTCTTGCTTCCCTTTAATCTTTGGCAATATAATTCCCCCTTTTCCTTATTATAATTATTTAGTTTAATTAAAGCTATTTCTGAAGCCCTTAATCCGCATCTATAACAGACTCTAATTATTGCAAAATCCCTTAAAGAGTGTTTAGAAGTGGAATTTTTAATAGCTTGAAAAAGTTTTTGCATTTCATTTTGAGTGAAATATTTTATTGTGTTGTTGTTTGTATCTTGTACCATTTTTATACCTCCTATTAATAAGATAAGTTGTACAAAATAAACATTTTGTACCATATTTTAATAAATATACTAATATATTTTTATAAAATATATTATTTTGGCTTTGTTTTTAGCAAAAAAATACTTTTTTTACTATTGTTTGACACCCCTATCCGTTTAATGCAATTATTATTATAAATTAATACAGTCTCCAGTATACAAAATGTTTATTTTGTATCATATTTTAAAGTATATCGTGGAGGTAAAAAAATATGGCTCAAATTTATAATCAAAATGAAGACTATTCAGAAATAGTTGAAGGTATCAACTTTTCATTTAATAAATGTAAAGATTTAATACAAGATTTAACAAACGATAAAGATAGATTTGCCATATGTCAATTAAAGGTTACAAATCTTAAAATGTATTGCTATAGATTTGGGTACAAATATGGACATGCCATGATATGTCATGTTTATATGGAATTAAAAAAATATCTTGACAATAAGGGAGTAGTAATTAGAGTTCATGATAATATATTAATTCTTGTATTGTGGAATTTTAATAACAAAATGGAGCTAGAGAAATTTATTGAAGAATTTTTAGCTAAATTTGAAAATCCATGCGATATAATGAATCATAAGATAAAAATCCAAATGAACATTGGTTTAGCTATTTATCCACAAAATGGTGAGGAAATAGAAATGCTTTTAAGATATGCGGACATTGCATTGGATTATTGTCAAAAAGACTCATGTAAGAAATATGAATTTTTTAATTTTGATATGTATTTAAAGGTTGCAATGAAAGAAATAGAGGAGATGGATATTTTAAATGCTTTAACTGATAAAGAATTTATTTTATATTATCAGCCTCAAGTGAATTTATATACTAATAGAATATATGGATTTGAAGCATTAATAAGATGGGATCATCCATTATATGGTCTACTACCCCCTTTTTTATTTATTGATAAGTTAATAGAAAATGGAGCAATAAATGAAGTAGGGAAATGGATAATGGAGGAAGCTTGTCGTCAAAAGAAAATATGGAATCAGTTAAGATATAAAGATATTATTGTATCTGTTAACGTGTCCATTGAACAATTGGAAGACGAGAATTTTCACTTACTTATTAAGGATTTATTAAAAAAATTCAATATAAAAGCTTCTTCTTTAAATATTGAGATTACAGAACATGAACCATATAAGCTCCAAAAGTCTGTTATAAATAATTTAAAAGAGATTAAGAAATTAGGAGCAAGAATTTATTTAGATGATTTTGGTACATCCTATTGTTATTTAAATAATTTATGTGTTTTGCCTGTTGATGGAATCAAAATAGATAAATTTTTTATTGATGATATTGAGAAAAATAAAAAGAAGTATATTGTGACTAAACAAACTATAGAACTTGCCAATCAGTTAGGTATTGATGTTGTTGCTGAAGGCATTGAGAGGAAAGAACAAATAGACTATTTAAAGGAAATAGGTTGTTATAAAGCTCAAGGATATTTCTTTGGTAAACCGATGCCTTTTGATGAAACAATTAGTATATTAGAAAATACTTCTTTTGAATTAAATTAAAATTAGTTATCAATTTCATTATAGAACAAAATCATAGCTCCAGCTGTAGTTCTCTTTGCTAGGGGGAGGGCACATTTTGTTATTCGATAAAATCTTTCTTCATCATCGGATATGGTTTTAAATTTTTTATAGATTTTAATAGCAACTTTTGCATTGAATCTTATATAGTCCTCTATAGAATCTAGTAAATAGGCTCCCTTTTCTATCTTAAAATCTTCTAAATATTTATATGTACGTTTTACATAGGACTCATACTGATGATGATTATCTAATAGGCGAATATTGGCATGTTGAGGAATTGTCATGTCTTGGACAATGTGAATAGCTGCACCTAAATAAAACATGGATTTTTTTAAGTCACCACTTTTCCATAGGATAAGAGCTTTAGAATAATAATCAACCCCTAAGTCCATTGCACTTTTTCTTCCATATAGTCCCTTTTTTTTATGAGGATTGTAAAAATGATTTGAGCTTTTGAAATCTTGATCAGCCCATACAGCGCCTTCATTTATATCCTGAATATAACTCTTAAAAAAATTGTATTGTATTAAAAATTTATCATTTTTAAGAATTTTTAAAGCATCCATATTGATTGATTTATGAACTTTACATTGAGTTTTGATTATTGATTTTTTAATTGGATTTGCTATTCTAAATACTATTCTTAGAATATGATCATATGTTGCTTCAATGATACTCATTTTCTTCACCTTCTTTATACGATTTATATAATTTTATTATTTGTAATTTGAATGATAATAAACATTGATTATTTTTTATTTGGCCTTGACATCACTTATAAAAACCTATACAATCTCCATATTAGAGGGAGTAACTTTCCTTTATGGAATCAAAGTCGTCATGACGGATAAATATCCCGGCTTTGGTGGCTAATCAGCTTAGTGAGACTCTATAGTTTGTTTAAGCATACAAACTATAGAGCTTTTTTATTTTTTACAAAACAAGAGAATATTTAATGAAAGGAAGGTAATAATGGAAGAACTAATTTATTCAATTCTTAATCAAGCATCAACGCTTATTTTACTTATGGTTATTGGCTTTAGTTTATTTGTATTGAGTAAAGGTGCTGATATTTTAGTCAATGAAGCGGTAGCATTGTCTATTCGCTGGGGTGTACCTAAAATGATTATTGGTGCTACTATTGTGAGTCTAGGAACAACATTGCCAGAAGCTACTGTATCTGTATTTGCTGCAATTAATGGCAATCCAGATTTAGCTTTAGGAAATGCTATTGGTTCAATAATTGCAGATACAGGTCTCATTATTGGGCTTGCAGCTCTAGTAGGAACATTGCCAATAGATAGAAATACTATAAACAGACAAGGGCCTTTGCAATTAATTGCTGGCATATTGTTGTCTGTTGTGTGTTTGCCTTTTTTATCTAAAGGACCTGAAGGAAGAATTACACAATGGATGGGTTTTGTTTTTATTGGTTTATTAGTTATATATATTATTGGGAGTATTCGAGGAGCAAAAAATTCTAGTACTTCGGCATCATCAGAAATCGAAGGAAAAGAAAGTTCTTTGATTTTACAGCTTATAAAATTTGCATTAGGTATAGTATTAGTTATTTTTTCATCTAAGTTACTTATACCTGCTGTTGAGCTTACAGCTATTCGTGTGGGTATTCCACAAAGTGTTATTGCAGCTACCTTGGTTGCTTTTGGTACAAGTTTACCTGAGCTTGTAACGGCCATAACTGCTGTGAAAAAAGGACATGGAGAATTAGCGGTTGGCAATATTATTGGAGCGGATATATTGAATGTTCTATTTGTTGTCGGTAGTGCTGCAGCAGTAACTAAAGAAGGTTTACTTGTTCCGACTAATTTTTACAAACTTCAAATACCAACTATGCTAATTGTACTATTTGCTTTTCACTTTTTTGCTAAAAACAAAGATAATGTTATTAGTAAAGGAGAAGGTGCTTTTTTAGTTGGAATGTATTTTATTTATTTAGTATTAAATTATATTTGGGTATAAATAATATACTAATTTGTATGAGGGGGATTTCAAATGGGTTTAGGAGATGAATTTATCTCAGTTAAAATGGGAAAACAAAAACATATAGCTCTAATTGCTCATGACAATAGGAAAGAAGATTTGATTCGGTGGGTAGAAACAAATAAAGATAAGCTTGGAAGACATTTTTTATGTGGAACAGGAACTACTGCAAGGCTTATTTCAGAAAAAGTTCATTTGCCTGTGAGAGCTTTTAATAGTGGACCACTAGGAGGGGATCAACAAATTGGTTCTCGTATTGCTGAAGGTGGAATAGACTTTATGATTTTCTTTTGGGATCCCTTGTCAGCTCAACCCCATGATCCAGATGTAAAAGCACTTCTTCGTATTGCAGTATTATATGATATACCAGTTGCAAACAATCAAGCTACAGCAGATTTTTTGCTTTCATCGCCACTAATGGAAGAAGAATATGAAAGAAAAATAATTGATTATTCTAAAAGAATTCATATTAGAACTGTAGAAGGCTTAGAAAATATGAAGAAATAGAAGATGAATAGAAAAAAGCCAAGATTATCCTTGGCTTTTATGCATTTACACTACTAGCAAGAGTCACTAATGCCATTAGAGCGTCAAATATTGTTTTATAATCCATATGAATAAATTCGATAGTTCGCCCATCAATTCGATTGGTATAAGGCATGAGAGATGCTACGTCTGCCATGGCTGTTGTTGCAAATTCTATCTTTAAAGTGACTGGATATTGAAATGTGTATATTGGAATTTTTTCTATATCTTGATTTAGACATCTTTTTACAGCATGTATTGTTTCATTTTTAACTATGTTTTTAGGTTTTAGCTTTGCAGAAAATTTCCCCAAGGCTTCTTTTGTAGACACATATTCAACCCAAGGCATTCCATCATCTGTATTGAGTTCACTATGGAGTGTTTCATCTCCTACAATAAGGCCTACAGGAACAGAGTAATACCCTGCATAAGCAGCATTTATAAAGGATTCGTTCATAGCTTTGTCATTTATCCATATTTTATGTACTCTCCTACTTGAATATGTATGATCCATAGCTCCATTTAATGCTCCTACTCCTGCATGATAGCCAATGAAAAATACTATATCATAAGTATTGTTAAATCCAGGCATCATATATTGATGTCTTGGATATCCAGAGATGATATAAATTCTATCATCAAGGGAAGTGAAATCGTATGAAAGATTGTCTCCCATAGCGTGAGAATCAGCAATTACAATTTCACTTATTTTTTTATTTATTGAACTTTCAACTATTCCTTGTAACACCCATTCCATTTGTTCGTAAATGCAATTTTTTACATCTGCTTTGCTCTTAGTTTCTTGCTCCCAATCAAAGCTACCTGCTATTCCCTCCATGTCTAATGATATATAGATTTTCATAAAGAACTCCTTTCGTATATATTTCCCCATTAAATTAATTATATCAGAATATTTTATGTTGACTATACTATTTAGTATTTTTGCTATTAAAATACTTTGAGAGTTTATTAGTGTAATATTGTTATTTAAAGGTATAATATTAATAGGTTTTGAAAATGAATATTTGCATATACAAAAAAGGATTTTGGCTTGTATTGTCGAATATATAGTATAAAAGATATTGAATAATATGAAAAGAGAAGGTGAAACATGATAAAAGTAGGTGAAATTCAAGAGTTAGATGTAGTTAAAATTACTCCAAAGGGAGCTCTTTTAGGTTTAAAAGGGAGCGATGAAGGGGCATTCTTGCCAGAGAAAGAGATTCAAGAAAAGATTAAAATAGGAGACAAGATAGAAGTATTTGTCTATAAAGATGATAAACTGTTAGCTACTACTAAAAGACCTAAAATAGTTGCTGGAGAAATAGGTTTTTTGAGAGTTGTGGAAACAACAAGAATAGGTGCCTTTTTAGATTGGGGATTGGACAAGGATTTATTTCTTCCTTTTAGAGAACAGTTTGGGAAAATTGAAAGAGGCGAAAAATATTTAGTTGGTGTATATGTAGATAAAAGCAATAGACCATGTGCAACTATGCAGATAAAGAGATTACTTTCTACCAATTCTCCATACAAAGAAAATGACAAAGTTTTTGGCACTATATATAGTATGAATTTTGAAATGGGAGCTTTTGTAGCAGTTGATAACAAATATGATGGACTTATTCCCAAAAATGAACTATATGGGGTCTATAGGCCTGGAGATAAAGTAGAATTGAGGGTGACTAAAGTAAGAGAAGATGGTAGACTATATTTGAGTTTGAGAAGTAAGTCTTACAAACAAATGGATAGAGATGCAAATACTATTATAAATAAGATGAAGGCTAACGGGGGAGAATTGGATTTAAATGATGATAGCTCGCCAAGAAGAATACAAGAAGAGCTAAATATGAGCAAGAGTGCGTTTAAAAGAGCAGTAGGAAGACTGCTAAAGGAAGGGAAAATTGAGTTTACTCGAAGAGGTATTAAATTTAAAACAATGAGATAAAGGAGAGGATTTATATGATTAAAAGAATCAAGACAAAATTTGATACTATTGAAATGTTAAATTATTTTTGGCAAGTGGTTAGTGAAAAAGGAAAGGTAGGAGATCCTTACTTGATAAGTGTAGCTGATTCAGAAGATATGAAATATGTATATGATGATGAATTTAATAAAGATAGTGTGAGAAGAGTATTAAGCGCAATAGAAAATAGAGAAATGTTAAATAGTGAAAGCAAGAAGGAAAGAAGATTTTGGAACTATAATATGTGGATGATGGAAGATTTAGGATTTACTCAAATGATGGTAAATCCAGTGAAAACACTAAATTTAAATTCAGTAATGGATAAAATAAATGAAAGTGGCGTAGAATCAAAATTTGAAGAGTTAGAAGTAATATTTGTTCCTGGAACTGAAGAAGAGTACAAAATAGTAGATAACAAACTCATAATCAATTTCTTTAGAATTAAAGCTGATTTATATGAAGAAAACAAAGTGACGATTGGAGAAAGTTCACTTGTAGACTATATAGAAGAAAAACTTATGGAATTGTTGAACGATTAATTATTGAAATGTATTGACTTTGAAATTAAAATCTAGTAGTATGTATTAAAATAATAATATAAAAATTCTGTGATAGGAAAGAGTAGTTAGAATGAAGTATTTAAAGAGAGCTGAGGGTGGTGAGATCTCAGTAGTACAGACTCTAATGAATGGATCCTTAAGATGTATTGCGAAATCAAATGGAGAGTAGCATTTGCCGGAAGCCTACCGTTATCTAAGGACAGGATATGTTAGTATCCCGTGAAAGAGATGTGCTTTTTGCACAATTTAGGTGGTACCGCGAATTCAACCTTCGCCCTATTTTATATTTGGGCGAGGGTTTTTTTATTTCTATTAAAAAAATAAGGGGGGGGTTTTTGTGAAAAAATTTGATGGTTATTTTGGACAATATGGTGGTTCTTATGTTGGAGAATCTATGAAAGAGGTATTAAAAGAATTAGAAAATTTGTTTTATCAGTATATTGAAGATGAAGACTTCTTGAAAGAGCTTAAATATTATTATAAAAATTATGTTGGAAGAGAAAGTCCACTATACTTTGCAGAAAATTTAACCCAATATACTGGAGGAGCAAAGATTTATTTAAAAAGAGAAGATTTAAATCATACAGGAGCTCACAAGATAAACAATGCACTAGGTCAAGCATTGTTGGCAAAGAGAAGTGGCAAAAAGAGAATCATTGCTGAAACGGGGGCAGGGCAACATGGAGTTGCTACTGCTACGGTTTGTGCATTGTTTGGTATGGATTGCACTATATATATGGGTAGTATAGATGTGAAAAGGCAAGAACACAATGTCTTCAGGATGAAAATGCTTGGGGCAAAAGTAGAGCCTGTAGAAGAAGGAAGAGGAACATTAAAAGAGGCAGTAGATAGAGCTTTGGGGGATTTCGTAGAAAATAGTCAAGATACCTTTTATCTATTGGGCTCGGCTGTAGGACCTCATCCATATCCTCTAATGGTTAGAGAATTTCAAAGTATAATTGGGAAAGAAGCCAAAAGACAGATAATTGAACAAGAGGGAAGACTACCTGATTATCTGGTTGCTTGTGTTGGCGGTGGTAGCAATGCCATAGGTCTTTTCCATCCTTTTATAGAGGATAGTGAAGTAAAAATTATAGGAGTAGAGCCTGCTGGAAAGGGTATTGATACGGGATGTCATGCAGCTTCTATTTCTAAGGGTGAAGTGGGAGTTATTCACGGATTTAAATGTTATACTCTAAAAGAAGAGGCAGATATATATTCTATTGCAGCAGGACTTGACTATCCAGGGGTTGGGCCTGAACACTGTTATTTAAAAGATATAGGAAGAGTTTCATATGATTCTGTTACTGACATAGAAGCTTTGGAAGCTTTCTATAAACTTTCAAAATTAGAAGGTATTATACCTGCTCTTGAAAGTGCTCATGCTGTAGCTTATGGAATGAAACTTTCTCGTACTCTTCCAAAAGATAAGATAATAATCATCAATTTATCTGGCAGGGGAGACAAAGATATGGCTCAAGTCATGGAGTTAAGTGAATATAAATAAATATATGGTTGAAACTAGTAGCTCATCATGTCATAATCAAAATGCGAGGTGATTGTGTGAAGAAAAAGTATTATGCAGTTAAAAATGGAAGGAGAGTAGGGATATATGATTCTTGGAGTGAGTGTGAGAAACAAGTAAAGGGCTATTCGGGTGCAGAATACAAGAGTTTTCTCACTTTGGAAGAAGCTAAAGCTTATTTAAATGGTGAAAAGAACAGTGAAGAAAAAGATATTTGTGATTTAAAAGACAATGAGATGATAGCTTATGTAGATGGAAGTTTCGATGTGGAAGTTGGATATTATGCTTATGGTGTTATATTGTTTTCAAAAGATGGAAAAAACACATATTCAGGTCGAGGAAATGAAAAAGAATTGGTAGAGATGAGAAATGTATCAGGAGAAATAGAAGGGGCAATGGTCGCTATGAACATTGCCCTAGAAAAAAATATAGATACACTTTATCTTTACTATGATTATATGGGTATAGAGAAATGGCTTACTGGTGAATGGAAAACAAATAAAATTGGTACGAAGAAATACAAAGAATTTTATGATTCCATAAAGGATAGATTGAGTGTAGTATTCATAAAAGTTAAATCTCATAGTGGAGATACTTACAATGAAGAAGTAGATAAACTTGCTAGAGCTAGTTTAAAGATAGATACGAATTAGTAGCCAAATTCATTACTTAGAGAATCATCATTTTCTATCCAATCTTTTACTTTTACTGTTCTAAAACTATTTTTGGTATCTCTGATGATTACATTCTCAATACCGGCGTTTATGATGAGCCTTTTGCACATAGCACAAGAATTGGTGTTTTCAACTAGTTTTCCGGATTTAGGATCTTTGCATACTAGATAGAGAGTAGAGCCAATCATGTCTTTTCTTGGTGCACTTATGATGCAATTGGCTTCAGCGTGAACCGAACGGCACAATTCATAGTGAGTGCCTCTAGGAATATTCAATTGTTCTCTTCTGCAATAGTTTAAATCAGAACAATTTTTTCTTCCTCTAGGGGCACCAGTATATCCAGTAGCAATTATCTCATCATTTTTAACTATGATGGCACCAAAATTTCTTCTAAGGCAAGTACCTCTTTCGGCCACAACTTCAGCTATGTCCAAATAATAATTAGTTTTATCTCTTCTTTCCATGATATTTCCTCCTTTACGACTAAAAGTTAATTAAATTTAATAAAAAATGGTACCTTATACCTATAATGGTATAGCAAAAAATACTTCTATGTTATATAATGTATTGTAACATATATTTAATATTTATGAAAAGAGTGAGGGGTTTGGGGGAAAAAAAGAAAAAAAAGTCATTAAAATATTTTATTCCTATTTTCATAATTATATATTATATTGTATTGTTCATGTCTAAGGAAAACATTTACATACAGAAATTGGCAAACGATTTATTGGGGATAAGTGGTTCTTTTATAGCTTTTATAGTTCTTTTTAATGTGTATAGAGGTACCGTGAAAAGTGAAAGATACTATTGGCTTTTTTTATCATTGGGAATTTTGAGTTATATAATTGCTGAAATGTGCCAGGCTTACTATGATTTCATTTTAAAAACGGAGTTTTCTATTTCGGGAATTCATAGTGTTTTTTATTTATTGCGATATCCAATAAGTTTATTTGGTATACTTTATATAATTTCAAAGAGAAGAAATAAGATGACAAGTTTAAAATTATTTTTTGACAACTTAATTATATTGACAACAATTTCTACATTAGCTTTATATTATCATAAAATGAAAGTATCTTTTCCAAATAATATAGATTTAGGCTCTTTTTCTGTTATAATGGGATATCTTATAGGGGATTTTAATTTGTTTTTCAGTATATTGTTTTTATATTTTGCTGTGAGAGAAGTACTTCCTAAAAAAGTTGCATATATTGGAGCTAGTGGGTTTTTATTAGAAACTGTAATGGATGGCGTTTATATTCATATAAAGGTATTTAATATTGGGAAAAGTTTCATCTATTATGAGCCAATGTGGATATTGCCTTTACTTGTCATTGCATTTTCAGGTGAAATATTTGAAAATATAGAAATGATTTCTAGAAGAAAATATAGAAAAGAGAATGTTTCTGTAGTATTATCAGTTTATATAGGAATAGTCATGTTTTTGGTATTTACTATTTTCAAAGTAAAAGAAATAGATATTGCTTTTTTAGGCTTTTTGATTACGGGTGTATTTATAGTTATAAGACAAATTTTAACTGTTATGGAAAATGACAGATTGGTAAAGCTACTTATTCAATCAAATGAAGAATTAAAGAGAAATAAAATGGAGCTTGAGAATGCTAACAAAGAACTTCAAAGATTTTATAGGGTCAAGGATATGGAGTCTAAAACTGATTTTCTTACTGGACTTTACAATAGAAGGTATATAGATGAAAAAATAGAGGAAATTTCTCTACAATGTCAAGGTTTAAAAAATAATATATCTGTACTCATGCTGGATATAGATCATTTCAAAGATATAAATGATACTTATGGTCATGGTGTAGGAGATATGATATTGAAGGAAATTTCTAAAATCATGAAAAACAATACTAGAAGTGATGATATACTAATTAGATTTGGTGGAGAAGAATTTGTATGTTTATTGCCAAATACTGATATGAATACGGCAAAAAAAATAGCTGAAAGACTTAGAAGTCAAGTTGAAAACAACAATTTTAGAATATGGAATTTTGATATATCAGTGACAGTGAGCATTGGAGTGTCTCAAATAGATAAAATTGGTAAAGATAGTGATATAAGCAATGTCATAATAGAAGCTGATAAGGCCTTGTATGAAGCTAAAAGATGTGGGAGAAATAGAGTAGCGTGCATATAAGAACACCTTCATTTGAGGGTGTTTTCTTTTATATAGAAAAATAGTACAATGTTTATTGTATCAATAAATTTCTATAGAGGGGATGAAATGATGAATTATATGGATTTACATAAGAATTCTTACGTGGTAGATGCACATTCAGATATTCCACTTCATATGTTGATGGAAAAAGGTAGGAAAGGAAGTGGAGATATACTTATTTCAAAACATTTGCCCTTATTAAAACAGGGAGGTGTAAATTTAGTATTTGTAAATACTTTTGAAAATTTGCATCCTGAAGGTTCTTTAAAAGAAGCGTTGATTGAAATATCTGAAGTGTATAGACAACTTGAAAATACTGAAGAGGCCATGTTTATACGCACCAAAGGAGATTTAGATGAAGCAATTAGCAAAAATAAAATAGGCTTAGTACTATCAATGGAGGGGATGGAGCCTATAAGCAATGAATTGGGATTGATTGATGTTTTTTATGAATTAGGGCTTAGAAGTGCTATGCTTACATGGAATTGGAGAAATTATTTTGCAGCAGGTGTTTCTGAAGGTGGTGGATTAAGCCGATTAGGTAAAGATGCTATATTGAAAATGGAGAAACTAGGTATAATAGTTGATGTTTCACATCTAAATGAAGAAGGTTTTTGGGATATAATTGATTTAGTTAAAAATCCTATTATTGCTTCTCATTCAAATGCTAAAGCTGTATATAATCATGAGAGAAATTTGACAGATGAACAGATAAAAGCTATTGCTAAAACTGGTGGCGTCATAGGACTCAATGGATATTTTACAGAGGATAAAGAAAAAGAATCTATAGAAAGTTTCATGAAACATTTAGAATATATTTTAAAATTGGCAGGAGAAGACCATGTAGGATTGGGATTTGATTTTAATGAGTATTTAGGCTCCAAAGGGACAAAAGATTTGGAGGACTGTACTAAAATTCCAATAGTTACAAAAGAGCTTTTAAATAGAGGTTACAGTGAATCTACTATAAGAAAGATATTAGGAGAAAATTTTGTGAGAGTGCTTAAAAATATTTTGCCATCATAATCAAATTATAGAATATATAATATATTAGATAAATGAATATATTTAATAGTCAAATAAGGGGGATGAAATTGAGAAAAAAAATTTCCATGCTTTTAATATTTATTTTACTGTTTTCTACTATTTCTGTGAAAGCGGAAGACAATGGGGAGAAAGATGAAACGGTTATATCCATGGCAGGAGATGTTTTATTTGATGGAGTAATTAGAAAGTATTACAATCAATATGGGATAGGATATCCTTGGGGAAAAGTAAAAACTTATTTCACAAAGGATGACTTGACAATAGTAAATTTAGAGACCAGCATTACCAATGGAGGGAAAAAATGGCCAAACAAGCAGTACAATTTTAGATCTAGTCCCATGACACCAAAGGCGATGAAAGAATCAGGTATAGATGTGGTGACTCTTGCAAACAATCATGTGCTAGATTATGGATATGATGGATTTATGGATACGCTAAATAATTTAGATAAATACGAAATCAAGTATACAGGAGCTGGAAGAAATAAAAAGGAAGCAGTGAAGGGAATTGTAGCTGAGGAGAATGGAGTTAAAATTGGCATTGTAGCTTATTCAAGAGTTATACCGGATTCAAAGTGGTATGCAAACGATAAAAGACCTGGAGTTCTCAGCGGATATGATCCTTATGTAGATGAAATGTGTAAAAAGATTCAAGAGATGAAGAAAAACATAGATATAGTAGTTTTCTCTATTCACTGGGGAGTTGAAAGAAGTACTGCTCCAAGGGCACAAGAGATAAAGCTTGCTAAAAAAGCAATAGATAATGGTGCAGATGTTGTCATGGGTCATCATCCTCATGTTCTGCAAGGGATACAGGTTTATAAGGGAAAACCTATTTTTTATAGCTTAGGAAATTTTGTTTTCAATTCAACAAGTGAATTAAGCAAGAAGACTATGATTGGGCAAGTAGTCATAAAGAATAAGAAAATAGAAAGAGTAAATATCATACCATGTAAAATAGTTAATTCAAGACCTATACCTTTAGAGGGCAAAGATAAAGTAGAAGCCATATCCTATATAAATGGTCTATCTAAAGGGTTTAATACCAAGATAGAAAAAGAAGGATTTATAGATATAAAGTAGAATTTATAATATTTATTAAGCTATTATGGGTATATAAAAAGAAAATAAATGGGGGTGCTTTTATGTACGGTGTAATTCTTGAAGGTGGAGGAGCCAAAGGAGCATATCATATAGGAGCATATAAAGCTATAATGGATATGGGAATTGAAATTGGCGGAATAGCAGGCACTTCTGTTGGAGCGTTGAATGGTGCCATGTTGGTTCAAGGCGAATATGAGAAAGCCTATGAACTTTGGTACAATATGACTTATTCACGAGTCATAGAAGCCAATGATGAGAAAATAGAAAAAATAAAAAATGGGAAGATGAGTAGAAGTGATATAAAAAACTTAGCAGGGGCAATTAAAGGAGTTATAAATGATGGAGGATTAGATATAACTCCTTTGAGAAATTTGTTAGAAGAAGTAATAGATGAAGAAAAAATTAGAAATTCAGGAAAGGATTTTGGCATAGTCACAGTATCCCTTTCAGATTTAAAACCTGTGGAAATATATATTGAAGATATCCCTAAAGGAATGCTTGTAGATTATTTAATTGCTAGTGCATATTTTCCTGTATTTAAAAAAGAAAAAATAGATGGGAAAAAGTATATAGATGGAGGAGTTTACAACAATCTTCCTATAAATTTGCTTTCGGATAAAGGATATAAAGATTTAATTGCTATAAGGACTCATGGGGTAGGGAGAGCTAAAAAATTTGACACTAAAGATTTAAATATTATATATATTTCGCCCAATGAGGATTTAGGGAAAACCTTAGATTTTGACAGTGAAACAGCTAGAAGGGATTTGCAACTTGGATATTATGATGGAATAAAGGCTTTGAGAAAACTTAAGGGCTATAAATACTATATTGAACCTAAAAGAGATGAAGAATATTTTTTAAATACTCTATTAAATTTAGGTGAAGACAAAATTTTAGAGATAGGACAAGTTCTTGGTATAGAAAATGTACCTTATAGAAGGGCTTTGTTTGAGTTTATAATGCCAAAGATAAGTGAAATTTTAGGAACAGATAAAGAAAATGATTATGAAGATATTGTCATAAGATTCCTCGAAATATTGGCAGAAAAATATGATATAGAAAAATTCAAGATATATTCTTATGATGAATTTTTAGATATTGTCAAGAAACAATATAAAGAAAGAGAAATAAAAGAAGACAATGGAGGAATATTAGCTAAAGTTGTAAAAAAAGTAGATTTTCTTTCTGCATTGAACAAAGATGAAACAACTTTAAACATTGCGGATATCATATTTTAAAGCATGGGGACGAATCTATTTGACATAAAATAAATAAGAATGATATTATTAAATTGAAAATAGAATAGTGGTTTAGGTGCCCTATGGGTTAAAAGGGAAAGTGGTGAAATTCCACTACAGCCCCCGCTACTGTAAATGGTGACGAATTCCATATCCACTGGCTTTGCTGGGAAGGAGGAAAGAGGATTTAGCCATGAGTCAGGAAACCTGCCTGAACTAAAAGCATTCTTTCGGAGGGAAAGGTAGTGTTTGTTTTTGGTTTATAGGCAAGAGAACTTCGAGAAGGTTCTCTTTTTTTTGGAGGTGAGAAAGTGACAAGTATTATGGTACAAGGTACTACTTCTTCTGCAGGAAAGAGTATGCTTTGCACAGCATTGTGTAGAATATTTGTAGAAGATGGATTTACTGTATTTCCATTTAAATCTCAAAACATGTCATCTAAGTCTTATATCCTTGAAGATGACCGTGAAATAAGTACAGCACAAGCACTTCAAGCTGCTGCTGCTAGACTTAAGCCAGATTCAAGAATGAATCCCATTCTTTTGAAGCCTACTGGAGATAGAACTAGTCAAGTTTTTATAGATGGCGAAAATAAATATACTATGGATGCGGTAGAATATTTTAAATTTAAAAGTAGTTTAAAACCTATGATATTAAAGACGTTTAAAGAAATTGAGAGCACTTATGATGTAGTAGTCATAGAAGGGGCAGGGAGTCCAGCAGAAATAAATTTAAAGGAAAATGATATTGTAAATATGGGTATGGCTGAAATGGCAGATTCTCCAGTATTGTTGATAGCTGATATAGATAGAGGAGGTGTATTTGCATCTCTCTATGGAACAGTAATGCTTTTAGAGGAAGAAGAAAGGAAGAGAATAAAAGGACTTGTCATAAATAAGTTTAGAGGAGATATATCTCTTTTACAATCAGGCATAGACATGATAGAAAAACTAATTCATATTCCTGTAGTTGGAACTATTCCCTATGTTCATTTGGAACTTGAAGATGAAGATAGTCTTTTAGATTATGAAAAGAATTGCAATAGCAAAGAACAAAGGGAATGGGAAAGAGAAGAAGAGATATCTAAACTTGCAAAGGTAGTTAGAGAAAATATGAATATGGAGTATATTTACTCTGTTTTAAAGAAATAGGTGAATTATGTGATGGATATTATATTGGCAGTTCTTTTAGATTTGCTTATAGGAGATCCTTACAGTTTTCCTCATCCAGTGAAGTATATGGGAAAGCTTATTTCAGCGGAAGACAATTTGCAAAGAAAGATTTTCAAAACTAAAAGAGGACTTAAAATAGGAGGATTCATAATAGTTTTTTTGAATATTTGCATAGCCTATTTTGTTCCGTTTTTACTACTTAAAAGTATAAAAAAATATGAGCTTATATATCATATAGTTAATGTATATCTTATATATACTTGTATTGCCGCTAGATGTCTTCACAAAGAAGCAATGAAAGTATATAAAGCATTTGACGATGGAATAGAAGAGGCTAGATTGAAACTTTCGTATATAGTGGGAAGAGATACAGAAAACTTGACTGAATCTGAAATAATCAAGGCAGATATAGAAACGGTAGCAGAAAATACTTCTGATGGAGTCATTGCACCTATATTTTATATTTTACTTTTTGGAGCACCTGGTGGAATGATGTATAAAATGATAAATACTATGGATTCTATGCTTGGATATATGAACGAAAAATATATAGATTTGGGCTATTTTCCAGCGAGAGTAGATGATGTATTTAATTTTATCCCAGCAAGGATTTCAGGAATTTTGATGTGCGTATCTTCTATGTTTAAATATGATGTAAAAAATGGATTTAAAATAATGCTTAGAGATAGAAAAAATCATAAAAGTCCCAATTCAGCTTATCCTGAAGGAGCTGTGGCAGGACTTTTAAATATACAGCTTGGCGGAAGCAGCTATTATTTTGGGAAGATAGTAGAAAAACCTACTATTGGAGATGACAATAGGTCATTAGAAAAAGATGATATAAAAAGAACTGTTGAAATAATGTATAGAGCTGAAATGATTTTGATTTTTATTTATATTTGTATTGTTCTTTTAGAAAAGTAGGTGAGTTTATGGAACATGGTGGAGATTTAATTTCTTATAGTGATTTTTATGATGGAGAACTTATAGATTTTTCTAGCAATATAAATCCATTAGGGCCTCCTGGTGGATTGTATGAAATCCTTTCAAATTCCCTTCATACTTTGACAAGATATCCAGATATAAAATATAGACATCTTAAAAAGTGTATTGCTGATTATTTAAAATGTAGAGTTGGGAATGTAGTGGTTGGCAATGGGGCAGTTGAAATAATAGATAATTTTATACAGCTATTTAACAGAGTTGTAGTATTTGTACCTTCTTTTATTGAATATGAAAAAAGAGGGAAAATACATGGAAAAGAAGTTTTAAGATTAAATTATACAGAAGATTTCAAGATAGATTTAAATATTTTAGAAATTAATATAAAACATGGAGATTTACTTATTTTAGGGAACCCCAACAATCCCACAGGTTTAAGAATTGAAAGAGAGATATTGTCAAGTATATATAAAATAGTTAAAAAGAAAGATGGTTTTTTACTTTTAGATGAGGCATTTTATGAATTTTGTCCTGAAGATTATGATAGCATAGACATATTTAAGGACTATGACTTTGAAAATGTAGGAATCATAAGGGCAGCAACTAAATTTTTTGCTCTTCCAGGAATTCGTTTGGGATATGGATGTACTTCCATAGATTTAAAAAAAACATATGATGCTATGGAATTACCTTGGAGTATAAACTCCTTGGCAGAAATAGCTGGAAACTATATTTTTAGTTGTAAGGATTATATAGAAAAAAGTAAATTATATATGGGAAATGAAAGAAAATTTATATTTGAGGAGCTTTCAAAAATAAATGGATTAAAACCCCATAGTACTGATACCAATTATATGCTTATTAAATTGCTTAAATGGAATGAAGAATATGTATTCAATTATTTTCTTAAAGAAGGTATGGTTATAAGAAAGTGTTCTGGTTTTCAAGGACTTGATACTAGCTATATTCGAATAGCCATAAAAAGAAGAGAAGATAATCTAAAGCTCATTGAGACTTTTAAAAATTTGGAGAGGATATAGATGAAGAGTATTATGATTTCGGCTCCTTCTAGTGGAAGTGGGAAGACTATAATTACATTAGGAATTGTGAGGGCCCTTAAAAAAAGAGGATTAAATGTATGTTGCTATAAGACAGGTCCAGACTATATAGACAAGAAATTTTTAGAGTTGGCTTCTGGATCAGCTGCTGGGAATTTAGATATTCATCTTATGGGAATGGATGGAATAGAACGTTCCCTTTCCATGGGGAATGGAGAAGTTGCAGTAGTAGAAGGTGCTATGGGATACTTTGATGGAATTTACAATACTTTTGAAAATTCATCCTATGATATTTCAAGAAAACTTAATATAAATACAATACTTGTATATACTCCAAAGGGAGAAATGTTTTCAGCTATACCCAAGATAAAGGGTATGGTAGATTTTCAAGATTCAAATATAGTTGGAGTTATTTTAAATAAAGTCAGAAAAGACATATATGCATTGATGAAAGAACAAATTGAAAAGTATATAGGTGTAAAAGTATTGGGGTTTGTAGAAGAAGACAGGGAACTGAAAATAAATAGTAGACATTTAGGGCTTGTCCAAGGTGAAGAAATAGAAAATATTGATGAGCTTATAGAAAAGGCTTCTGTGCAGATAGAAAACAATGTGGATTTAGATAGTTTGATAGCTAGTATGAGTCAAGTAGCGACAAAAGAATATGTATATCCAACCAAAAGAGATGTAGTAGTGGCTATAGCCTATGACAAAGCTTTTTCTTTTTATTATAGAGAAAATTTAAATTTATTTGAAAACACTACAGAGGTAGCTTATTTTTCTCCTATAAAGGATAAGCAAATTCCTAAATGTGATCTTCTTTACTTAGGGGGTGGCTATCCTGAAGTTTTCAGTGAATTTCTTTCAAAAAATATAGAGATGAGAAAATCAATAAAAAAATTTGCTGAAAGTGGAGGACATATTTATGCGGAATGTGGAGGATTTATGTATTTGATGAGTGATATAGAAGGACATAAAATGTGCGGTGTATTTAATGGAACAAGCAAAATGACTGACAAATTACAAAGATTTGGCTATATAAATATAGAACTAATGAAGGATTGTATTTTAGGGAAAAAGGGGGATGTCTTGACTGGTCATGAATTTCATAAATCTATGATCCAAATAGATAAAGAAGAAGTTTATAGTATAACTAAACCTATGAGTAGCAAAAGGTGGAATTGTGGATATATATACAAAAATGTATTGGCAGGATATCCTCATATAAATTTTTTAGGCAATATGAATGCGTTTTTAAATTTATTAGATATTGTTGAAAAGGAGAAATTAAAATGTATGTAAAAAAACCTATGGAAATAGAAAAAAAGAGCATGGAAATTATTGAGGAGATTATGGGAGATACTTACTTTTCTGAAGAAGAAAAACTAGTCGTTAAAAGAATGATTCATACTACAGGAGATTTTGATTATAGAAAAATAGCAGTATTTCAAAATGATTTTTTAAATACTGCTGTTAAAGGAATAAAAGCTGGTGGAACTATATTTACTGATACCAAAATGGTTGCAGCAGGAATAAATAAAACAGCTCTTTCAAAGACTTCATGCCAATTGAAATATTTTATAGATGATAAAAAAGTAGTAGAGCTTTCAAAAACATTGGGGACTACTAGATCAGCTTGTTCAATAGATATAGCAGTATCAGAGGGAATAGATATGTTTGTTATAGGCAATGCGCCTACTGCTATTTTTAGACTTCTTGAAGTGATAGATGAAGGAAAGGTAAATCCAAAATTTGTTGTGGGAGTTCCAGTTGGTTTTGTAGGAGCGGCTGAATCAAAAGAAAGTTTAAGAAAATATGCTATACCATCTATATCAACAGTTGGAACCAAAGGTGGAAGCAATGTAGCAGCCTCTATTATAAATGCAATATTATATATGGTGGTAGGAAGATGAATGAGGAATTATATGTAATAAAAGAAGGCAAAAAACTTAAATGTGGCTATACAACTGGTAGTTGTGCTGCAGCAGCTGCTAAAGCGTCAGCTAAATTACTTAAAGGTGAAAGAGCTTTTTTTATAGAGATAGACACTCCCGCCCAAATTAAACTTAAACTTGAAGTGAAAAATCAATATATAGATGGGGAGTGGGCTCATTCTACTATCATAAAAGATGGTGGAGATGATCCAGATGTGACAGATGGTATGGAAATATGTGCAAAGGTAAGAAAAAGAAATGATGGACAAGTCTTCATAGATGGAGGAGAGGGAATAGGTAGAATATGCAGAAAAGGACTGTTTGGAGAAGTAGGAGATGCAGCTATAAATCCCGTACCTAGAAGTATGATAGAAAAGGAGATAAAAGAAATCTCAAATTGTGGATATGATGTGGTCATATATGCTCCTATGGGAAAAGAAATTGCCAAGAAAACTTACAATACAAACATAGGAATAGAAGGCGGTATTTCTATAATTGGAACCAAAGGAATAGTATATCCCATGTCAGAAGATGCTCTCATAAAGACTATATATTTAGAAGTTGATACAGTGGGTGAAAACATAGGAAAAGAGAATATAATACTTGTACCAGGAAATTATGGAGAAAAAATTGCAGATGCATTGAATTTACAAGGAGGAAAAGTAAAGATTTCAAACTATATAGGAGATAGTCTACTGTATGTCTATAATAACAAATTTAAGGCTATAACCCTCGTTGGACATATTGGAAAATTTTCAAAACTATCAATAGGAATATTTAATACTCATAGTAGAGTATGTGATGGAAGAATTGAAGCTTTTATATATTACTTAGCACTGAGGTGTGCTCCTATAGATATCATAGAAAAAGTAAAGGCTGCTATGACGGCAGAAGAGGCCTTAAATATATGTATAGACAATGGATATGATGAAATAGTTTATGATATGGAAAGAGGTTGCGAAGAAAAGATAAAAGTGTATTTGAAAGATGAACATTATCCTGTGAAGGTGATTATATATTCTATGGAAAGAGGTGCATTTACTTGCTCACAGTAGCTGGGATAGGACCTGGGAATACTAAATATTTAACTGCTCAAGTAGTGGAAGCTATAAATTCAGCTGAATGTATTGTAGCTTTTGGAAGGGCAGGAGAGTCAATAAAAGCTTTGAGAAGTGATTATATAAAAGTTAAAAATGTAGATGAAGTGTATAGATATTCGTTAATGAAAGAAAATGTTTTGATTCTTGCATCTGGGGATCCTTGTTTTTATGGTATACTAGAGTATTTAAAAAATAAAGATATATTAGTAGATGAAGTTTTTCCTGGGTTGTCTTCTTTTCAATATATGATGGGAAAGCTTAAGAAAAGCTGGCACAATTCCAGATTTCTATCTCTTCATGGGAGAGATGAAAGTCTAGAAGTAGCATTTAATAGTCCTATGACTATTATACTTACAGATAGCACAAATACACCAAGAGTTATATCTAAAAAATTGCATGAATTGGGGCTAAGAGGAAGTATGTATATAGGATACAATTTGTCCTATAAAGATGAATGCATATTGAAAATAAATATAGGAGAAGAAATAGAAGATATTTCTTCTTTGGCAGTGGTGGTGGTGGAAAATGAAATGGATTAGAGATGAGGAATTTATTCGGGGAGATATTCCTATGACTAAATTTAATATTAGAATACTTGTCATTGCCCATTTAGCTATTGAAAAAGGAGATAGACTATTAGATATAGGATCTGGAACAGGTAGTATATCTGTAGAATCAGCATTGCAAGGTGCAAATGTCTGGGCTATTGAAAAGGAGAAAGAAGGAGTAGATATTATAAATAAAAATAGTATTAAGTTTAATGTAAATTTAAATTTAATAGAGGGACAAGCTCCAGAAGATTTGCCAGATATTGAGTTCAATAAATGTTTTATAGGTGGCAGTGGAGGAAAACTTAATGAGATATTCAAATATTTGGAAACTCATCTAGAAGCAGGTGGTATTGTTTGTGGGAACTTTATTAGATTGCAAAATTTAGACAATTTTATTCAATTTCTAGAAGAATATAAATACGAAAATATAGGAGTACAGTTAATTCAATCTTCCTATATGGATAAAATTGGACTTATGAAGGGACAAAATCCAATATTTATAGTTAAGGGAATGAAAAGGAGGCTAGAAAATGATTAGTTTTGTTGGAGCAGGTCCAGGAGATGTAGATCTTATAACGGTCAAAGGTAGAAGACTTTTAGAAGGAGCAGATATTGTTATTTATGCTGGGAGTTTAGTATCTAAGGCACATTTAGATTATTGTAAAGATAAATGTAAATTTTACAATAGTGCTTATATGACATTGGAAGAAGTTATAGAAAAAATGGTAGAAGGAGAAGAAAAAGGGCTTAAAGTTGTGAGACTTCATACAGGGGACCCTACTATATATGGAGCAATAAAAGAACAGATGGATTTTCTTGATAAAAAAGATATACAGTATGAGGTTATTCCAGGGGTTAGTTCTTTCACTGCAGCTTGTTCAGCTATAAAAAGTGAATTTACACTTCCAAGTTTAAGTCAAACTGTTATACTTACCCGAATAGAAGGAAGAACCAGTGTGCCAGAAAGTGAAGACTTAGAAAAATTAGCTTCTTATGGGGCTTCTATGGCCATATTTCTTTCTGTGCAACAGATAGAAAATGTAGTTGAAAAATTAAAAAGAGGATATAAAAGAGGAGATGTACCTATTGCAGTAGTATATAAAGCTACTTGGGAAGATGAAAAAATCCTTATAGGTACTTTAAATGATATTGTAGACAAAGTGAAAAAGGAAGGCATAAATAAAACTGCTCAAATATTAGTGGGGGATTTTATAGATAGTTCTTATGAGAGATCTAAATTGTATGATCCAAAGTTCACCCATGAATATAGGGAGGCGAAAAATTGAAGGTAGCATGTCTATCTTTTACAGACAAAGGTAGAGATATAGGGTGTAAATTAGAGCAATATAGGGATAAAAAAGCTTTTCTAGAAATTCATCACTATAACAATTCACAAGTCGAGGGTGGAATAAAATCCATATTAGAAAATATAGTTAAGGAATATGAGGGGATAGTATTTATTTCAGCTACGGGTATAGCAGTACGAATGATTTCTCCATACGTAATAGATAAAACTGTAGATCCAGCTGTAGTAGTTGTTGACGATTTGGGAAGATATTCCATAAGCTTATTGTCAGGGCATATAGGTGGAGGAAATAGATTGTGTGAAATTGTAGGAGAAATACTTGGGGCAAAGTCAATCATAACTACTGCTTCTGATGGGAGGAAGATAGAAGCAGTAGATATATTTGCCATGAGAAAAGGCTATGTTATGGAGAATATGGAAGAGGTAAAGCAGATAACCAGTATGATGGTTAATGATAAAAGAATAGGCTATTTTTCTGAAATGGAAGGTCATATAAGATATGATAATTTGGTTTTTATTCATGGATTAGAAAATGTAAAGAAATATCAAGACAAGGTAGATGGAGTATTGTGTATAAGTTCTATAAAGTATATAGATATCACTATACCCCATGTAGTATTGAGGCCTAAAAATTTAAATATAGGAGTAGGTTGTAAAAAAGGTACTAGTGGAAAAGAAATAATAAATGCTATATTAGATGTGCTTGATAAAAATAATTTTTCATCAAGTTCTATAAAGTCTATAAATACTATTGAAATAAAAAGCGGTGAATTAGGTATTTTAGAAGCTGCAAGTTATTTTAAATGTCCTAGGAATATTTATACTGTAGAAGAAATAAAAATAGTGGAAGAAAAATTTGGGAAAAGCGATTTTGTTAAAAGAAATGTAGGAGTTTATTCTGTCAGTGAACCCTGTGCGTATCTATCAGGAGGAGAGATAGTGGTAGGGAAAACCAAATGTAATGGTATAACTGTGGCAGTTTCAAAGGAGATGATTTAGTATGTCTAAACTTTATGTAGTAGGTATAGGGCCAGGCGGAAGAAAAAATATGACAATCAGAGCAGTAGAGGCTATAAAAAAATGTTCAGTAATAGTAGGATATGCTCCCTATATTGAATATTTGGGAGATTTAAAAAAAGGAAAGGAAATTTATTCAACGGGAATGAGGGGAGAAATTGAAAGATGTAATATAGCCATAAAAAAAGCAAAAGAAGGAAAAGACACTGCTATCATAAGCACTGGAGATTCAGGCCTTTATGGTATGGCTGGACCAATTTTGGAATTGGCTGAAAGAATAGACGTAGAAATAATACCTGGAATAGTAGCTGCCTTCTCAGCTGCTAGTGAATTGGGTGCTCCCATTATGCATGACTATTGTTCTATTAGCTTGAGTGATTTGATGACTCCTTGGGATGTAATAGAAAAGAGAATAGAATATGCATCTTGTGGGGATTTTGTTATAACAATCTACAATCCAAAGAGTAAAACTAGGACTGATCATTTAAAAAAAGCTGTGGATATAATGCTTAAATATAAAGGACCAAAGACACCTGTGGGGATAGTTAAAAACTCGGGAAGGGCCGATACGGAAAAATATATTACTACTTTAGATGATATAGACTATGATATTGTAGATATGATGTGTGTTTTAATTATTGGCAACAACAACACCTATATAAAAGATGGCTTCATTATAACTCCTAGGGGGTATGAAATTTGATATGGATAATAGGAGGGACTAGTGAAGCAAGTATTCTTTCACGGAAAATAGAGGATGTAGATGATTTTGTCATAACTAGTGCTACTGAAAGTGAAGAGGAATTTATAGATTTGAACAAGCTAATTGTTGGAAGAATGGGATTAGAGGATATGTTGAATTTTGTTGAAGAGAAGGATATAAGTCTTATAGTTGATTTGTCTCATCCCTATGCCAAAATTGTAAGTGAAAATGCTAGGAAAGTATCCAAAATAAAAAATATAATGTATATAAGATATGTTAGAAAAAAATCAGAAATTCCTTCAAATGCTATATATTTAAAAACTTATGAAGATTGTATAGAGTATCTTAAAAATATTTCTGGGACTGTATTTTTCACTACAGGTTCAAAAAACATAGGAGATTTTGAAAAAATAAGGGAAAACAATAGATTTATCTATAGGATACTTCCTGCCAATAGTAGTATAGAAGAATGTAAGGAATGGAATGTAGCAATGAAAGATATTGTAGCTATTCTGGGACCATTTTCTATAGATTTCAATAAATCTATGTTTAAAGAATACAATGCAGATTATGTAGTTATGAAAGACAGTGGAGAAGCAGGGGGGACATTAGAAAAGATACTTGCTTGTAATGAATTAAATATATTACCTATAGTAATAGGGAGAGAAAAAGAAGATGGAATTGATGATTTAGATGAAATTGAAAAAATTATAAGAAATCAAAAAAAGAAAGGAGAATAGCTATGGAAAATTCATATAGGTTTTATAGAAATACGGCGTGTAAGTATTTTCCATGTCACAAGGTGAAAAATGAAGAGGATTTTAATTGCATGTTTTGCTACTGTCCTCTCTATTTTTTGGAAGACTGTGGAGGGAATCATAAAGATTATAATGGAATAAAAGATTGTAGCAATTGTCTTATACCTCATTCGCCAAATGGGTATGACTATATCAACAACAAAATAATGGCTATAAACAGGGAAAAAATGAAAAACAGTGATTCTTGCAAATAATTTTTGTATAATGTATAATGGATGTAAAATTTAAGTGATTTTTTGCTAGAGGGGAGTAGCTGCAAATATTTGCAAATAGGATCAACATACTGGTAGAAATACCTGGTTCTATTTACTCTTACAAAAAAGAGGAGCGAGACTTTTAGCTTAATGGGGAACAATACCTATTAAGCTAAAAGTTTTTTTTCTATGTAAACAAAAGGAGGATGGAATTGTGTTTAGTGAACTGATGAGAAGTTTTTTACTTATTTTTGCAGCTGAAATGGGAGATAAAACTCAAATTTTAGCTATGACTTTTGCAACTCAATACAAGGTGAGACAAGTGCTTTTAGGTGTTTTTTTTGGAGTATTTTTAAATCATGGTATAGCTATAGTCCTTGGAAGATATCTTTCGAAGATCATTCCAATGAGTTTTATTCAAATAGTTGCAGGTTTGCTTTTTGTAGTTTTTGGTATATTAGCATTAGTGGATGAAGACGATGAAGAACAAAGTAGAAATAAAAATAACTTTGGTCCTGTAATGACTGTGGCTTTGGCATTTTTTGTTGGAGAATTGGGAGATAAAACTCAACTTACTGCTATGACATTGGCTACAGAAGGAAATTATCCGTTTTTCATACTTATGGGAACTACTTTGGGAATGATAGCTGTAAGTGGCATAGGGATTTTTGTAGGGAGCAAAATAGGTGAAAAAATTCCAGATATTTTTATAAAGCTTATTTCATCCTTTGTATTCATAACTTTTGGTACACTAAAATTTTTTCAGACTATGCCAAGTAAGTATCTAACATCTTTAAATATTGGACTTTATTTTGGAATATTGTCATTATTAGCTATTATATTCATAAAAAAACTCATATTGAAAAGAAAATCTGGAGAAAAATCAGCATTAAAGGAAGTAGCAGCGACACTTTATATACAGATGCAAGAACTAAATGAAGCAGTAAATGGTATTTGTTTAGGTGAAGGAACTTGTGGTATGTGCATGGGAAATGAATGTATTATTGGATATACTAAAAAAATTCTTAAAGATGCAAGAGAAAATGAAAAGTATTATATTGATGATGATATAAATTTAAATGTGAATGATAAAAAATTTGACATAGATAAAGTGGTAGAAGCATTGAGTTTAATAATAGCAGATTATATGAGATATGGAGTAGATAAAGATGATAAATTTATTGTCAATAAAGTCAGAGTAGCCCTAGAAAAAATTGCTTTTGGCAAGAAATTGTATTTTGATGGGAATATAGATAAGTATATAAAGAGTATTTATAGACAAAATGAATATATAGGAGAAAAAATAGAAAAAGATATACGATAATCATTATCAAATGAAAAATCGTTTAAATAATATTTATTTGGGAATATATAAATTGAAAGCAAATATTATATAATGAGGAGGTATATTATGGAAAGACTGGTAGGGAAAAGTGCACCTGAATTTACAATGAATGCTAGCTTAGGTAGTGGAGAAAATTTTACTACTGTGAGTTTAAATGACTATAGAGGCAAATGGCTTGTAATGTTTTTCTATCCTGCAGATTTTACTTTTGTTTGTCCAACAGAGATTACAGGATATAGTAAAAGATATGAGGATTTTAAAAAAGAGGGAGCCGAAGTTTTGGCTGTAAGCGTTGATAGTGAGCATTCACATAAAGCTTGGATAAATACTAGTTTGGGAAAAATTAACTTTCCTATAGGGGCAGATATGACAAAGCAAGTGTCCAAAGATTATGGAGTACTTATTGAAGAACAAGGAGTTGCCTTAAGAGGATTATTCATTATAGACCCTGAAGGAGTAGTTAGATATTCAGTTATTCATGATTTAAATGTAGGTAGAAGTGTTGATGAGACCTTGAGAGTATTAAAAGCCTTAAAGACTGGGGGACTTTGCCCAGTAGATTGGGAAGAAGGAGAAGATTTGTTATAGATTAAATAAGTGGCCAAATTTGGCCACTTATTTGTTAAAAGGGGAGATTTACATATGAATTTTGATATGATTAGGGAAAAATTTCATAGAAGAGTTTCAAAACCATTAGATGTAAAGGATAATTATGCAGTATTGGTACCACTAATTAAGAAAGATGGCAAAATAGAATTGCTATATGAGATAAGAGCAGAAAATTTAAAAAATCAACCGGGAGAAATATCTTTTCCAGGAGGCAAAGTGGAAATAGGGGAAAACTTTAAAGAGGCAGCTGCTAGAGAAACTTGTGAAGAACTCAATATATGTAAAGAAAACATTGAAGTGATAGGACATTTAGACTATTTGGTTTCTTACTCAAACATTTCTATATATCCATTTTTAGGAATTCTTCATGATACAAATTTTGAGGATATAAAATATAGTGAAGATGAAGTAAGTTCTATTTTTACAGTACCTTTTAAGTTTTTTATGGAAAATGAACCTAAAGTCTATTATATAGATTTAGAGACATCTATTGGAGAAAAATTTCCATATGAAAAAATTCCGGGTGGGAAAAATTATGATTGGAAACAAGGAAAATATTCAGTCTACTTTTATGAATACAAGAAATATACAATTTGGGGTATGACAGCAAAAATTACCAAAAACTTTATAGATATAATAAAAAGCTAATATAATATTAGCTTTTTTTATTTTTCTTCAGTTCTAGGAGTGTATGCAATAGATTGTTCTTCAAGATGTTTTAAATCTTTTATCAAAACTATTGCTGTGATGATAGATGATACCAAATCTGATATTGGACCTGCAAGCCATACACCATTCAACTGAAATAGTCTTGGAAGTATTACAAGAGCAGGTATGAGTACTAGAACTTGCCTTGATAGGCTTAAAATCATTGCTTGTTTAGGCTTTCCTGTAGCTTGGAAATAGTTTGAACTTATTACTTGAACTCCTATTATAGGTAACATAGATAGATAGATTCGAAGTGCTTTTGATCCGACTTCAATAAGTTCTTTTTCATTTTTTCCAAACAAACCAATCAATTTTTCTGGTATAGTTTGAGTTATTATAAATCCTGTGCTTGATATAATTGTTGCAAATATTATAGCTAATTTTAGAGTTTCTTTGACTCTATTGTATTTTTTGGCACCGTAGTTAAATCCTATTATAGGCTGTGCTCCTTGATTTATACCGAAAATTGGCATAAGAATCATCATTGTGATGCTATTTATAGCTGCCATACTTGAAGTTGCCACATCTCCTCCATATTTTTGAAGACTTTTATTTAATAAAATTGTAACTGCACTTGCAGCTATTTGCATACTGAATGGCGCCAACCCTATAGATATAATGTTTTTTACTATTTTTCCTTGTAGTTTTATATTTTCTCTTTTGAGTTTAAGAAGGCTTTTGTTCCCCATGAAATAGCTCAAGACCCAAATAGCAGAAACCCCTTGGGATATAATCGTAGCATATGCAGCTCCTTTCATACCCATTTTAAATACAAAGATGAATATCGGATCCAATATAGTATTTAAAATAGCTCCAATGAGCATAGTTCCCATGGCTACCTTGGGATTTCCTTCTCCCCTTATAAAATTGTTAAGTCCAAAGCCTAAAGCTTGCATAGGAGCTCCTATGAGTATTATTGTCATATAATCTATGGAATAGGGAAGTATATTTTTACTGGCACCAAAAGCTTTCAAAAGTGGTTCTAGAAAAATAAGACCTATAACACTAATACTTGCTGAAATAAGTATTAGCAATATAAAAGCATTTCCTAAAATCTTTTGAGCTTCTTCTTCTTTTTTTTCTCCCAATTTTATAGAAACCAAAGAGTTTCCTCCAATTCCTATAAGCATAGAAAAGGCCATAAGTATGAGAGAAATCGGATATCCAACAAATATGCCTGCAATTCCTAAACTTCCAACACCTTTACCTATAAATATTCTATCTACTACATTGTATAGAGCATTTACCATCATTCCTACAATAGCAGGAATAGAAAACTGAAAAAGTAACTTACCTATATTTTCTTCACCTAATTGTTTTGAACGATTCATATTATTCACCTCTCATTTTATCTAATATTGTCACTATGGTTTTTAAACTATCATTGAATTCTTTTACATCTTTTTCCGAAAGAGTTCCAAATACTTCTTTTATTCTTGCCATGAATTTTTTTTCTTGATTTATATAGTATTTTTCGCCTTCATCTGTGAGGTAAATCCAGGTTTTTCTTCTATCCTTTTCATCATTAACTCTATATACTAACCCCATTTTTTCCATGGAATCAATGAGGGAAGTAAGACTTCCTTTTTCCATGTCCATGCATTTTCCTAATATAGTAGGTGTGACTTTTTCAGCTCTACCAATGATCATTATGGTTTTTACTTGATTTTTATTGCAGCTATATTTGTCATTAGTTTCTTTTTTAAATGTTGGACTAAATAATCTGTGAAATAGGGACATGAATTTAATCAAATCATATCTGATATCTTCATAAATAGAATTATTTATCATTTTTTCACCTCAGATAAAAAAAATAGTTAGAATTCTAACTATTAGAATTCTAACTATAATTATAAACGCTATTTTAAATTAGTCAATGCTAATCTATAAACATTTGCGTCCAATAAGTTGTACCACTTTTATTGGTAGCATAACCTATACCAATTTTGTTAAAGCTTGGATTCAATATATTTGCACGATGTCCTTCGGAGTTCATCCAGCCATTGACTACAGAAGAAGCACTGTAATATCCTTTTGCGATATTTTCTCCTGCAGTTCTATATTTTATTCCAAAGCTCTTCATCATAGTGAAAGGATCTCCATAAGTAGGTGAGGTATGGCTAAAATAATTTTTATCTGCCATGTCTTGAGATTTAGTTCTAGCTACTTTTGAAAGTTCTTCACTGTAAGTAAAGGGAGCTAGTCCTTCTTTTTTTCTCTCTTCATTTATGAGTTTTAAGACTTCTAACTCCATTGTATTTGCTGTACTTGATACAGTAGTATTGATATTATTATTAGTATTGATATTATTATTAGTATTGATATTATTATTATTATTAGTATTAGTAGTATTATTATTATTATTATTGGTGTTAGTAGTATTAGGTACAGCATATCTATTATAAGTATATTTATATGGTGAATAGGTTACGTATCTATGTTGGACATTTTGGTTATTTATTTGATAATAATTTGAGTAGTTTGTATTTATTGTATACCTTACGGTCGTGAATCCTCCAGCACTAGCAAAGCTTGTTGAAGAAAGTAGTAGCAGGGCTACAGTTATTGATAATAGAGTTTTTTTCATGGTTCTTTTTTTCATTATTTATTACCTCCTTGGATTTTGAGTGTAATACATAAAGATACTTGACTTTCCCCCTTTCTTTTTTGAATTTGTTTATGAGTATATCATTAATGACTTTTCAGATAAACCCTTAATATGTGGACATACAGGTATAAGAAGGCAATATGTAAAAAAATAAGAAGTTCTACAATATATTGCAGAACTTCTTATTAGTGTGAAAGTTATAGCTTCTAGACTAATTTAACTTGATGATAAACTTTTTTGCCCTTTCTTATCATCAATTTATTGTCATCAAAATCAGCTATTTCTATTTTTAGATTTGGATCATCTACTCTGTTGTCACCAATATAGATTCCACCTTGTTTTATAAGTCTCCTACCTTCACTGTTAGAACTAGTCAAGCCTAAATTTGTCATTAAGTCCAATATTCCCATGCCATTTGTAAAATTAGATTTATCTATTTCAGTAGTGGGAATAGAACCACCTTGGCTTCCACCTTCAAACAATGCTTTTGCAGCTTTTTGAGCTTTATCTGCTTCTTTTTCTCCATGAACTGTTTTGGTTACTTCATAAGCAAGAACTTCTTTAGCTTTGTTTATTTCTGCTCCTTCAAGGGATGATAATTTTCTTACTTCGTACATAGGAAGCAATGTAAGCATTGATAGACATTTTTCTACATCTCTATCATCAATATTTCTCAAGTATTGATATAGTTCATAAGGTGAAGTTTTTTCACTGTCTAGCCAAATAGTACCAGATTCTGTTTTTCCCATCTTTTTGCCTTCAGCATTGGTTAATAGTTTAAATGTCATAGCATAGACTTTATCATTTTCAATTCTTCTCACCAATTCATATCCACTCAATATATTGGACCATTGATCACTTCCACCTATTTCAAGTTTACAATCGTAGTCTCTGTAAAGTTTTAGATAATCATAGGACTGCATAAGCATATAGCTAAATTCAAAATAAGTTAGTCCTTTTTCTAGTCTTTGTTTATAGCACTCAGCAGTAAGCATTCTATTTACTGAAAAATGTACACCGATTTCTCTTAAAAATTCAACATAATTGAGATTTAAAAGCCAGTCTGCATTATTTACCACCAATGCCTTGTCATCACTAAAATCGATAAATTGTGAAAGCTGCTCTTTAAATCTCTTTGCATTGTGATCGATTTGTTCTTTTGTGAGCATCTTTCTCATATCTGATTTTCCACTTGGGTCTCCAATTAATGTTGTACCACCACCAAGTAGTGCAATAGGTTTATGCCCAGCTTCTTGCATATGCTTCATAACCATTATTTGAACAAAATGTCCAAGGGTCAAACTGTCTGCTGTAGCATCGAAGCCAATATAAAAAGTAACAGATTCCTTATCTAAAAGTTCGCGTAGTTCATCTTCATAAGTAACTTGGTCAATATAGCCTCTTTCTTCTAACAAATCAAGTACATTAGCCAAAATGAAAACCTCCTCTTTTTTAAAATAAATATAAAAAGGGATTCTTCTCCATCTAAGGACGAGAAGAACCCCGTGGTACCACCTTAATTCGCCAAAAAGCCTTAAATCACTTTAACGTGTGATAGACGCAATGATTTCTCATTGGAACTCCAGAGTGTAATTCGTCTCACTACTTGTTATAGACTTCTCACCAATAGTCTATTCTCTGTCTTTTAACTATAGTGGACTACTGAATCTTTCATAGTTTCAATATGTAATTTATGTTATATGATAATATAAAGAGTTTCCCTTGTCAAGGGGAAAAAAGAGGACTTATTAGTCCTCTACTTTGATTTCTACGCTATTTTCCCAAAGACCATGAATATTGCAATAACTCAATGCATGTATTGAGCCAGGTTTGTCAAGTTTAACTTTGATTGCAATTTCAGGTTCTTCATAAATTTCACCTTCACCATGAGCTGAAAAATTATAATTTCCTATTTCAATAGGGAACTTAGAGCCTTCTGGATGGAAAAATACTTTAATCCATGAAATATGATGTTCTAGTGTATTTGGATGTTTGATTTCTTCTCCTACCAATACTTTTATTTCAATTTCTTCACCTTTTTTTGCATTTTCAGGAGCGTGTATAACTGGTACATGTTTTTCGCCCTTCCAATCTCCGCTTTGTAAAAATGTTCCTAAACTTTTCATATTCAAATCCTCCTTGTTAATTTTATGTTTTATTCCCCAATGGGGATTACTTTCTTTTCTATAAAAGTTTATACCCACATGTATAAAAAAATACACATTTATAAAGTAATTATTTAAAATTTTAGTTATAATATAAATGAAGGACAAGATAAAGGAGAGATAAAATGAGCGATATAGAGTTAATTGCAACATCTACTTTTGGATTGGAATCCGTAGTGAAGCGAGAAATTATAAATTTAGGCTATAAAGATGTGAAAGTAGAAAATGGGAAAGTTATTTTTAGTGCAGAAGAAAAAGATATTCCAAGAGTTAATATTTGGTTGAGAAGTGCTGATAGAGTATTGTTGAAAATTGGAGAATTTAAAGCAACTACTTTTGAAGAATTATTTGAAAAGACCAAAGCTCTCCCCTGGGAAGATTGGATAACAGAAGATGGAGAGTTCACAGTAGTAGGCAAAGCTGTGGATTCACAGCTCATGAGCGTCCCAGATTGTCAAGCAATAGTTAAGAAGGCAGTAGTTGAAAAATTGAAAACTAAATATCATACAGAATGGTTTAAAGAAACAGGCGCAAAGTTTACTATTCAAGTAGCTCTTTTAAAGGATATTGCAACTTTGACTATAGATACTAGTGGTGAAGGGTTACATAAAAGGGGCTATAGAGAAGCAAGTGTAGAAGCGCCTATAAAGGAGACTCTTGCAGCGGCTTTAATAAATTTAAGTTATTGGAATCATGAGAGAATATTGGTAGATCCTTTTTGTGGGTCAGGAACTATTCCTATAGAAGCAGCTATGATAGGGAAAAACATTGCACCAGGTATTCAAAGATCTTTTGCATCAGAGAATTGGCCAAGAATAAATCAAGAATATTGGAAAGAAGAAAAAGTAAATGCAAGAAAAGCAATACTCCAAGATAGAAAATTAAATATTAAAGCTTTTGATATAGACAAAGAAGCTATAGAAATTTCCAAAGAAAATGCATTTGAAATAGGAGTTGATGACTGTATTGAATTTAGTGTAGGAAATGTACTGGATTTTAAAACTCATGACAAATATGGTGTGATAATTTCCAATCCTCCTTATGGGGAAAGACTTGGGAATAAAGAAAAAGTTGAAAAATTATATATCGAAATTGGAAAGATATTTAGGCAATTGGACACATGGTCTATTTATATAATTACTTCAAATGAGAATTTTGAAAAGCTTTATGGGGGAAAAGCAGATAGAAAAAGAAAATTATATAATGGAAGAATAAAAGTAGACTATTACCAATATTATGGTCCAAGACCTCCTAAAAAATAATTAAAAAAAGTGGAGAGATTAGATATTAAATCTCTCCACCATATTGTTAAGCTTTTCTGCAATTTTTGTTAAATCTTCAATCGAAGCTGTAATTTCTTCCATTGAAGCAAGATTTTTTTCTACGGCAGCAGCACTGTTTTCGGACGAAGCTGTTGTTTCCTGTGATATTGCAGAAACTTCTGTGGCTCTTTCAAGAATGTATTCACTATTGCTTCTTTCTTCTTTAGCAGCTTTAGATATATCTATTATTAGTGAATTTATTTCAACTATTTTATTTAACAATTCTTCAAAAGAAGATTTTGTTAAATTTGCTACATCTACACTTTCATCAACAATATTGCTTACTTTTTCTATACTTTCTACTGCATTGGTGCTGCTAGAAATTACAGAACTTGTGATTTTAGATATCTCTTCTGAATATGTATGGGTCTCATCTGCCAATTTTCTAATCTCTTCAGCTACAACAGCAAATCCTTTTCCTGCTTCTCCAGCTCGGGCAGCTTCTATAGCAGCATTTAGTGCTAGTAAGTTTGTCTGCTCAGATATTTCGTTTATTATGACGACAATATTGTCAATATCCTTAATTTTCTCATTTAAATCTTCGATGATAGTAGAAGTGTTTTTGGTAGAATTGTCAATTAGAGTTACTTTTTCAATGATCATATCCATGTCTTTGCTGCCCTTTTCTGCACAATTAGCCATATCTTTAGAAAGTTCTGTTGCTATATTGGTATCTTTATCAGTTGTTTGAGAAAGTTCAGTTAAATTAGAAATTGCTTCGTTTAATTCAACTATATTTTTAGAAGTATCTTCTGAACCAAGAGCTATGTCATTTACATTGCTTGCAATATTTTCTGTAGATCCTGTTGTTTCCTCTATAATAGAAGATAGTGTTTTTGTACTTTCTGCAAGTATTTCAGAATTCGCTTTTATTTCTTTTAATATATCTTTAAAACTTTCTGTTACTTTATTTAAAGATGTATTGATGGCATTAAATTCGCTTTTGTCTTTTAGAACTTTAACTTGAGTTAAATCACCTTGAGCTATTTTGTCTATGCTTGCTAATATTGTTCTAATGTTTTTTACAAAGAATGTCTTGATTAGAATATAAGCAAACAAAAGACCTATTCCAATGTTTATAAGGGTTGAAAAAAACATGGCAAATTTAGGGTTGATATGGATAAATCTTTCTAAAAGATCATAAATTAAATTTGAAACCATAGTGCTTAAGAATAAAGTCAAAATAAGTGCTAAAATAATTTTAGCTTTTAAATTTCCAAATTTTTCTTTAGACTTTTTTGTTTCGGAATTATTTTCCATAAAAATTCTCCTTTCTTTGTACTTTAATAATATTTTACACTAATATTGTAATAAATGAAATACAAACAGTAAAATTTGCTATTTTTTAAAATATTAATTGTACTGATATACAAAATAAGGTTGATATTCTAGTTATTAAATGATAATATTAATGAAAAAGGAAGGTGAAAATATGAGCGATAAATCTAGAAATATTATAATTTTAATTGTCATATTAGCTATAATTTGTGCTTTCTTTGTTCTTAAGAATGTAGATGAAAACAAAAAAGAAATTAAAATTACTTCTGGATTAGTTATAGAAAAAAATCAATCAGGGAAAATTCATTTTATAACTATCGAAACTTTTGGAGAAGATGAAAACGAACTTAATAAACTTTCCTTTGAAGTTTTGGATGAAGATTTATGGAGTGCTATTGAGAAAAATAAATATTATTTCTTGACTTACAGCATAAAAGAAAGGGGCTCATTTGTACTTGAAGAAATACAAGAAAATGATACTTTTGGGAAAATATACGAGAAGATTTTACGTGAAGAGAAAGAACAGATAGAAGAGGAAGAACAGGTAGAAGAAAGAGAAAAATTCACTGCCATATTTCCATCAACAGATAGATTAGATACTTCCGATTTGACTTTGTTGGATAGTGTTAAAGTTGATATAGACAATGACAACAAAGAAGAAATTATAGAATTATATACTACTGCTCAAAGAGATAAAAATGGTGAAATGATGTGGGATGATGGTCAAAAGTGGTTTTTGCTAGTTCATGATGAGGATAAAGAATATATATTATTTGATGAATATGTTCAAATTGGAACATTAGAGTTTTGGGTTTTCACATCAAAGAATGACTATCATATTTTGACACTACAAACAGGTTCAGCTGTTTTAAAGCTATCTGACTATACTTATGATATAGAAAGAGAGTCTTTTGTAAAAAAAGATATTTTTAATCCAGAATTTTTAAATGTTATACACGGTTCAACAGTTAGGTAGATAAAACAAGCATTCGTTCTATGGAGTTTCTATATGGAATGAATGCTTGTTTCAAATACTACTTTATTTTCAATTGGATAGTATGCTATGATTAGGTAAAGGGCTTTAAATCTTCTGAAAATTAGGTGATGGATATGTTAAATAAAGAGAAGGTTAGTTTCATAGAAGAAAAAGTACAAAGATATAGGGACTTTGGTATACTCAATTATCACGCATTAGAGGGAATGGCAGATTGGGTAAGAATTGTAGATAAAGATGGAATTATAATATATGCAAATAGAACAATGAAGGAAAGTTTAGGGGAGGATATAGAGGGAAAGAAATGCTATGAAGTTTTGGGAAAAGATTTACCTTGTAGTTTTTGTATTACCAAAAGGAGTATAGAAACTGGAGAAATAGTTCAAAAAGAGGAAAAGGTAGGAAATAGGATTTTTTCAGCAAAAAGTTCACCTGTGGCAGATTCGGAAGGCAATATATATGCTGCTGTGGAAGTTTTCAGAGATGTGACTAGAGAAAGAAAACTGGAGAAGGAACTGAAAGAAAAAAATAGAAAGATGAGTAAAGACTTACTTTTTGCTAAAACTTTGCAACAAAAAATTCTTCCTAAAAAAGGCATATATAAAAATATAAAATTTAATTATATATATAAACCATGCGAAATGATTAGTGGAGATATGTTTGATATATTCAGCATAGATGAAAATCATGTAGGAATATATATAAGTGATGTAGCTGGTCATGGTGTTACAGCATCTATGATGACTATGTTTGTGAGACAAACTATGCGTTCTATAAAGGATGAGATTATGAGTCCATCAAAAGCGCTTACAGAACTGCATAAGAAATTTGTGGATTTAAATTTGGATGATGACAAATATTTTACTATGTTTTATGGTGTATTAGACACTAGGACAAATACTTTTAAATATTCAAATGCTGGGCATAATTGCATTCCAATACTTTTTAATGATGAAAAATTAGAAATACTAAAGATCAGAGGTTTCCCTATTTCATACATATTTAACGAGATATTTTATTTAGAAGATAATGTTGAATTTCATAAAGGCGACAAAATACTTTTTTATACAGATGGGATAACTGAAGTTCATGACAAGGGAAAAAATCAGTTTGGCTTAGAAGGAGTTTTAAGTGTTATAAAAAACAACAGAGGAGATATTCTAAATGCTATAAATAGGGAAGTAGAAAATTTCCAATGGGGAGAACAAGAAGATGATTTTGCATTAGTTCTTGTTGAAGTTATGGAATAAAAAATGTATTGACACCCGATTTAGCATGATGTATTATATTTTTGCTAAAATGAAAGGGTGGTGTAAAATTGAAATTTATTTCTTTTAATCCATATAGGACCATTGGTATTCCAAATATTATATATATAAAGCCAGAAAATATGTTTAGAGAAAAGGAGATTATTAAAGAGGCAGATTATGTGCTTTTTCCAGAATATTGGCAGTTAAACACTCTTGTATATGGTCTAGATAAGAAAATATTTCCGAATATAAGCACATATCACCTTGGGCACAACAAAATTGAGATGACAAGAATACTTTGGGCTACTTTTCCTCAAAATGTACCTTATACAAAGATTACAAATTTAGATAGAGTATGTGTAGAAGATATAGAGGAGGAATTTGGATATCCTTGTGTATGTAAAGAAGTCAGAAATTCTATGGGAAGGGGAGTGTTCCTTGTAGAAAATAGAAGAGAATTGTTGGAATATATGAACAACAACGAAGTTCTTTATATTCAAGAGAAACTTCCAATAGATAGGGATTTGAGAATTGTCTATGTTGGAGATAGAGTTGTAGCGTCTTATTGGAGAATAGGAAGGGAAGGAGCTTTTCACAACAATATAGCTAAAGGTGGTACCTATTCTTTTAGAGATGTTCCTGAAGCTAGTATAAAATTGGTGGAGAATGTAGCTAGTTCACTTAAGATAAATCATGCAGGATTTGATATAGCGGTAGTGGGTGATAAATATTATATATTGGAGTTCAATGTATTGTTTGGAAATGAAGGTTTAAATCATATGGGAATAAAGGTAGAGCCCTTGATATATGAGTATATCATGAGAGATTTAAACCCAGATAGTCCAAATTATCCTGACAATGTAAAAAGAGCATCCTAGAAATTATATCTTCTAGGATGCTTTTGTGACAGTGAGAACCGTCCCTGCTGTAGCAATTTTTAGGATTTTTTTTGAGGAATGTGATATTATATATATTGAGAAAAATATGAGGGGGTGCTAATGTGAGAAGTATTAGTTTAGACTATACTCATAGTTTTATAGAAGATTATGAGTTGGAAAATATAAAGGAATATATAAATATAGCTCACAATATGCTCCATAATGAAAAAGGACCAGGTAGTGAGTATACAGGATGGGTTAATTATCCAAAGGAATTTGATATAGATGAATATGAAAGGGTGAAACTAGCTTCAGAAAAGATAAGAAAAAACTCGGAGGTATTCATAGTCATAGGTATAGGTGGTTCTTATTTAGGTGCAAGAGCTTGCATAGAGGCATTGAATCACAACTTTTATAATATGCTAACTAGCGAAAAGAGAAATGGACCAGAAATATATTTTGTTGGGAACAATGTGAGTAGTTCTTATATATTGGAACTTTTAGAGCTTATAGATGGAAAAGATATTAGTATTAATACTATATCTAAATCTGGTACAACTACAGAGCCTGCCATTGCTTTTAGAATATTTAAGGAATATATAGAAGAGAAATATGGAAAAGAAGAGGCTAAAAATAGAATATATATTACAACAGACAGCAAAAAGGGAGCATTGAAAGAACTAGCTTCTAAAGAAGGTTATGAAACATTTACAGTTCCAGATGATATTGGAGGAAGATATTCTATCCTTACTTCAGTAGGCTTACTTCCAATTGCAGTATCTGGCTTAAATATTGATGAGATAATGAATGGTGCCAAAGATGGCATGGAAGAGTATGGGGTTTTAGATTTAGATAAAAATTATTCTTATCAGTATGCAGCTATAAGAAATGTATTGTATAGAAAAGGCAAAGAAATAGAAATGCTTACAAGTTATGAACCTAGTTTGTTTTATCTTCAAGAATGGTGGAAACAATTGTTTGGTGAAAGTGAAGGGAAAGATTTAAAAGGTATATATCCATCTTCTGCAAGCTTTACTACAGATCTCCATTCCTTAGGTCAGTTAATACAGGATGGAAGGAGGAATATATTCGAAACAGTTATAAATATAGAAGAACCTAAAGTTGATATGATCTTAAAAGAAGATAAAGAAAATTTAGATGGTCTCAACTTTCTTTCAGGGAAAACTATAGATTTTGTGAACAAGAAGGCTTTTGAAGGTACTCTTATGGCGCACACAAGTGGAGGAGTTCCCAATATTATTTTAAATATAGAAAAAATGAATGAATACAATTTTGGCAAACTTATATATTTCTTTGAAAAAAGTTGTGCTATCAGTGGATATTTATTGGGAGTAAATCCATTTAATCAGCCTGGAGTTGAGGAATATAAAAAGAATATGTTTAGACTTTTAGGTAAACCTGGATATTAGAATATAAATGGGATGAATATTCATCTCATTTATAGTTGATAAATTTTTAACGTCATTATTGAATATAAGTAAAGAATGTTAAAAAAAACTGAAATGAGAGGTTTTGGAGTATAGTCAAGAAAACAGGAGCAATTTAAAGATTTATGCGAAAAAATCTTTTTTTACCAATAGGGATTGTTAAACAGTTATCAAAGATGGTATTGCACTATATACTTGAATTTGATAAAATATAAACAAATTGAGAAAATATTGTTTTGTGTCTAGGAGGGATAGTGTGGATTTTGAAAATTTGATTTTTAAAAGAGAAGGAAATATAGGTATATTGTCAATCAATAGACCTAAAGCACTAAATGCACTCAATACTCAAGTTCTATGTGAATTGGACAAAGCTATAGATATGATAGAAAATGATGAAGATATACATATATTGATAATAACAGGTGAAGGAAGAGCTTTTGTAGCAGGAGCAGATATAGCTGAAATGAAGGAAATGAATTCAAAGGAAGCAAGACAATTTGCTAAAAATGGACTAGGCGTATTTAGAAAAATTGAATTAATGGAAAAACCAGTTATTGCAGCTGTAAATGGTTTTGCTCTTGGTGGTGGCTGTGAACTATCTATGTGTTGTGATATAAGAATAGCTTCAGAAAAAGCTAAATTTGGACAACCAGAAGTGGGACTTGGAATTATACCAGGATTTGCTGGTACTCAAAGACTTGCACGTCTTGTAGGAATGGGCAGAGCAAAAGAACTTATATTTACTTCAGATATGATAGATGCCAATGAAGCATATAGGATAGGTTTGGTAAACAAAGTAGTTCCTCAAGATGAGCTTATGAATGAAGCTATTGCATTGGCGAATAAGATACTTTCAAAGGGACAGATAGCTGTGAGATTTGCAAAGACTTCTATAAATAGAGGAATGGAAACTGATATTGAAACTGGAATGGCTATAGAAAGAGATTTGTTTGGTCTTTGCTTTGCAACAGAAGATCAAAAAGAAGGTATGGGAGCGTTTCTAGAGAAACGTAGCCCAAACTATAAATTAAGATAAATTTTGGAGGTGTTTTTATGAAAAAGGTAGGAGTTCTTGGAAGAGGCACTATGGCTTCTGGTATCATTCAGGTGTTGGCAGAAAATGATTATGATGTAGTTATGTGGGTTAGAAGTATTGACGAAGGAAACCCAAGAGGTAGTTTAAAAAGTGTTGACAAAAATTTAAATAGAAAAGTACAAAAAGGTAAGATGACTGAAGAAGATAAAGAAAAAGTATTAGCAAAAGTTCAAATAACTACAAAATATGAGGATTTAAAAGACTGTGACCTTGTTGTAGAAGCTATCTCAGAAGATATGTGTGTAAAGAAAGAAACATTTAAGAAATTAGACGAAATCTGTAAACCAGAAGCAATACTTGCAAGCAATACTTCATCATTATCAATAACTGAAATAGCAAGTGCTACAAATAGACCAGAAAAAGTTATAGGAATGCATTTCTTCAACCCAGTTCCAGTTATGAAATTAGTTGAAGTTATAAAAGGTATTTCAACAAGTGAAGAAACTAGAAATACAGTATTTGAATTGGCTGAAAAATTAGGGAAGACTCCAGTTCAAGTAGAAGAAGCTCCAGGATTTGTTGTGAATAGAATACTTATTCCAATGATAAATGAAGCAGTTGGCATTTATGCGGATGGTGTTGCAACAGTTGAAGATATAGATGAAGCTATGAAACTTGGTGCAAACCATCCAATAGGACCTTTAGCTTTGGGAGATTTGATAGGACTTGATGTATGCTTAGCTATAATGGATGTACTTTATACAGAATTTGGTGACTCAAAATATAGAGCTCATCCACTACTAAGAAAGATGGTCAGAGGTGGACAATTAGGTAGAAAAACTGGCAAAGGATTTTACGATTATACAAAATAAGAATAAAAAAGCCGATCCAATAGGATCGGCTTTTTTTATGAGTAAAAATTTATCTATTGTACAAAATATTATTGTGAAGATGGGAAAGGAGGCTTAGAAAAGGTGAATTATAGATGAAAGAAAATTTAAAAATTCTTATTATTTTTTCTGTATGTATTGTTATGGCTTTTTTTCTGGGTTCTTATACTTATTTGGAGACCAAAGTGAGAAATCATGAAGATGAAAATGAAAATTTTCTCAAAGAAGAAAAAAATATTTCACAGAAAAATGGAGAAAAAAAAGTAGAAGAAAAAAAAGAAACCATAGATACTTTAGAAAAGGCTTATGAAAAGAGCAGTAGAATAAATTTTGTCCTTATGGGTATGGAAGATATAAGATCTGATACTATTATATTTATTTCTTTTGATCCGAAATTAAAGAAAGTAGATATGATATCAATTCCTAGGGATACTTATATTTATAGAAAGGGATATGAAGAAGCAGAACAGAGGAAAATAAATGCAGTATATGCTTCTCATGGTGCTAGTGGAGTTAAAAAAGTAGTTTCTTATGTATTGGAAGGAGTACCTGTCCATCATTATATTATGATAGATTATGAAGGAGTAGAAAGAATTGTTGACTCTGTTGGAGGGGTAGAAGTAACGGTACCTTTTCATATGAAGTATAAAGATCCTACAGCAAAACCGCCATTGTATATAGATATACCTGAGGGTAAACAGACTTTAAATGGGAAAAAATCTGTGGAATTTCTGCGATATAGAAAAGATAATGATGGGAAAAGTGGGTATAGTGATGGAGACTTAGGTAGAGTTAAAGCGCAACAAGAATTTTTAAGGTCTTTTTTTGATAAAGTGTTAAGTATAAAAATGCCTTTAGCTATAAAGACTAGTTTTGATTATGTAAAGACAGATGTGAATTTGACTGAAGCCTTAAATTATGGGAAAAGTGCATTGGCAATGGGATCAGAGGATTTTAATTTTATTATATTGCCTGGCGTGGGAACTTATAAAAAAATAAAAAATAAAAAATTGTCTTATTTTATATACGATGAGCCAATGGTTAAGGAAATCATAGAAAATATCTATGGAGTAGAAAAAAAGGTCCTTATAGAATAAGGACCTTTTTCACTAAATTGCCTTTTTTTCATCTTCAAGAAGAGCTTCTCCTATTTTGTATACATTGCCAGCTCCCATGGTGACAATGGTGTCTCCGTTTTCAATATTGGCTAGTAAAAAACTCTCTATTTTGTCAAAGGAATCAATATATACTGCATCTATACCTTTTTCTTTGAGCACATTGACTAAATTTTTAGAGTGAATAATTCCAGTATCAATTTCTCTTGCTGCATAAATATCTGTAACTATAACTTTATCTGCATCATAAAAGGATTCGGAAAAACTATTTAACAAGATTTTAGTCCTTGAATAGGTATGAGGTTGGAATACACACCAAAGTCTGTTTTGAGTTGTTTTTTTAAGAGCATTTAAACTTGCTTTTATTTCTGTTGGATGATGAGCATAGTCATCAATTATTTTAGCTCCTTTTATGGCTCCTTTTGATTCTAGTCGTCTATGAGTACCCTTATAGTCTTTTATGGACTCTATGATATCTTCCATAGGTACATGGTAGGTATGAGCTGCAGCAATGCTCCCAAGGGCGTTGTATATATTGTGTATGCCCATGACATTTAGTGTAATAGGATATTTTTCTTTATTTCTTATATTTAGAATGAATTTTGGATAGCCTTCACTGGTAAAACTTATATTTTCAGCTACATAATCTCCATTACCATTAAGTCCAAAGGTGGTGACATTGCATTTGGTATTTTCTATAACTTTTTGTGCATTCCCATCATCAATGTTTATGATGAGATATCCATCTTCACCTATACCACTAGCATATTCTGCAAATGTTGCTACGATATGATCGATATTTTTAAAGTAATCTAAATGATCTTCTTCCATATTTAATATTATAGCCATTGTAGGCTGATATTTAAGAATATTTCCTTTGTACTCACAAGCCTCTGTTAATACTAATTTTTTACTGCCTATTTTAGCATTTCCACCTATTTCATCAAGTTCTCCTCCAAGGAGAATAGTAGGCTCTAAGTGAGATCTATTTAGTATTGTGGCTAACATACTTGTAGTAGTTGTTTTTCCATGAGTTCCAGAAACAGCAATAGATTTTTCATAGTTTTTCATGAGTTTACCTAAAAAGGTTCCTCTATCAACAGTTTCTATTCCTCTTTTTTGAGCTTCTATAAGTTCTGGATTATCTTTAGAAATGGCATCTGTATAGACAACTAAATCTGCACCTTCAATATTTTCGGATTTGTGACCTATGTAAATATTTGCTCCCTGAGTTTTTAATTTGTCTATTATTAGAGAAGGATTCATATCAGAACCTGAAACTGCATATCCTTCCATTAAAAGTATTTCAGCCAAACCACTCATGCTTATACCACCTATGCCTATGAGATGCACATGAGAAAAATTATGCTCACATATATTGAAAGAAAACATAAACGAATACCTCCCGAAGTAATAAATGGTTCTATACTAATTATTATTGCCAAGAAATATGTTATTATTATACTTATATTCATTATTCATAACCCATAGGAAAATTCTAGATTTACTTAATGTTAAGCTTTCCAAAATGGGTTTCAAAAAAGGCTTCCTTGATTTTTAATGATTTGATAGAAGCTTTTCTTATAACTTATTTGTCACTGATAGATTATATCATAAAGGTATAAATATAAAAAGGAAAAGTTGCAAATCTGTTGAAAAGTTTTACAAATAGGAATAAAATAAAGTGATATACAAAAAAATAATATTCAAGTATAGGGTGATTTATGTGGATAAATTGAAAAGAAATGAAAGAATAGCAGGTATCATGTATATACTTACAACTAATCCAAATAAAGTATTTACTTATGGGTATTTTTCAGAATTGTTTAAAGTAAAGAAACCAAGCATTAGTGGGGATATTTCCATAATGAAGGAATTGGTTGTAAAACTTGATATAGGTCATATAGAAACTATTCCTGGAGCTAATGGAGGAGTTAGATTTAGCCCCAATATGAGAAAAAAAGATGTAGAAAATTTACTTTTAGAAATATGTGCTGAATTATCTAAAGATGAAAGACTTATTCCTGGTGGATTTATTTATATGATGGATATATTATATACCCCAAGGATTATAAAAAATATTGGCAAGATATTTGCGAATGAATTTGTAAAAAATGATATAGATTATGTAGTGACAATAGAAACTAAAGGTATACCTATAGCTCTTATGACTGCTGAAATATTGAATGTTCCTCTCATAATCATAAGAAAAAATATGAAGATTACAGAAGGGCCAGCTGTAAATATAAATTATTTATCTGGTTCAAACAAGACTATTCAAACTATGTCCCTTTCTAAAAGAGCGATAAAAGAAGGTTCTAAAGTGCTCATCATAGATGATTTCATGAGGGCAGGTGGAACTGTAAAAGGAATGAAGGAAATGATGAGAGAATTTAATGCAGAAGTTGCTGGTGTAGGAATATTTATTTCTACCAAAAATCCAGAGAAAAAATTGGTGGAAGATTATGTTTCCCTCATAAGGCTTGAAAAAATAGATGAAGAAAAAAATGAAATTATACTGATTCCGAACTTTAAACAATTAAAACAATTTAGATAAGAAATAAAAAATAAAATAATTTTAGTGATAAAGAAGGATTTCTTTAAAATATAGAGAATATAGAGAATATTTGGTGATTTCAAACGACTTCTTTGGAAGGTGGTGAAGCAGAAGTGAAAGTTACAGATGTTAGAATTAGAAAAGTTACTGATGAAGGAAAGATGAAAGCCATAGTTTCTGTTACTTTTGATGATGAATTTGTTGTTCATGATATAAAAATAATCGAAGGACAAAATGGGCTCTTTATAGCAATGCCAAGCAGAAAAATGGCAGATGGAGAATTCAGAGATATTGCACATCCAATTAATTCCGAAACTAGAAGCAGAATCCAAGAGGCAATATTTAAGGAGTATGAAAAAAGCATATCTGAAGAATAGTGAAAGGACCATTAGGGTCCTTTTTACTTAGCTAAAAAACAATATTATTTAAAGAAAAGAGAAAATAGGTGTGGACTTATATTTTAAATTGTATAAAATATTATTGGGTGGAGAAATACAAAACATAGAGGTGTTTATATGAATATATCTATTGTACTTGCAGCTGGAGAGGGAACCAGGATGAAATCTAAAAAATCTAAAGTTCTTCATGAAGTATGTGGTAAGCCTCTTTTAAGCTATGTTTTAGATGCAAGTAGAGATGCAGCTATGGAGAAAAACATAGTGGTTATAGGTCATGGAGGAAATGAAGTGGCAGAAGCCATGGAAAAGGAAGATGTAGTTTTTGTACATCAGCCAATAGGGGAAAATGTGCCTTATGGGACAGGTTTTGCAGTGATGCAAGCTAGAGATTATATTGAGGACGATAGTTATGTTATAATTTTATATGGAGATACTCCATTGATAACAGGAGATACACTAAATAAATTGGTAGAGTATCATAAATCTTGTAAAAATGTTTGTACTGTTTTGACAGCGCAACTAGAGGACCCTACTAGTTATGGCAGAATAATACGAGATGAAAAGGGCAATATTCTTTCTATAGTAGAGCATAAAGATGCTACAGAAGAGGAAAGAAAAATAAAAGAAATCAATTCGGGGATATATTGTTTTGATGGAAAATATTTAAAATTAGCATTGGATAATATCAATAATGATAATGCTCAAGGTGAATATTACATTACAGATGCAGTGCAAGTACTTAAAGGTAAAAATTTAAAAGTAGGTGCATATAAGATAGAAAATTCTGAAGAAATATATGGTATCAATTCAAGAAAGGAACTTGCAAATGCAGAAAAGATCATGAAAAGAAGGATAATTGAAAAGTTTATGGAGAATGGAGTCACCATTATTGACCCAGATAGTACTTACATAAATGCTGAGGCTAAAATTGGACGAGATACAATCATATATCCAGGAACGATTATAGAGGGAAATTCAGTTATAGGAGAAGATTGTATAATAGGTCATAATACGAGAATTGCAAATGGAAGAATTGGAAATAGGGTAGAAATTCAAATCTCCACCATATTAGATAGCAGTATAGATGATGATAGCAAAATAGGACCCTATGCTTATTTAAGACCTAATAGTCATATTGGTAAAAATGTAAAGATTGGTGACTTTGTAGAAGTTAAGAATTCAAATGTAGGGGATAATTCAAAAGCTAGCCATCTTTCTTATATAGGAGATGCAGATGTAGGTAAGAGTGTAAATGTAGGTTGTGGAGTGGTATTTGTAAATTATAATGGAAAGATCAAACAAAGATCTATTGTAGAGGACAACGCCTTCATAGGGAGCAATTCCAACTTGGTTGCCCCAGTAGTTGTGAGAGAATGGGGTTATGTAGCTGCTGGCTCTACTATTACTGATGAAGTAGAAAATGGAGCCCTATCTATAGCCAGAGCTAGACAAGTAAACAAAGAAGGCTGGACATATAAAAAAGGATTTGCAGATAAAAATAATAAATAACTAGGAGGAATTTAAATATGAACTTAAGCGGAAGTGGCATGAAAGTATTTACTGGAAATGCTAACAGAGAATTGGCTTTAAAGATTTGCAGTGAGTTAGGAGTGCCTCTTGGAGATTGTGAAGTTGGAACTTTTAGTGATGGAGAAATAACAGTAAATATCAATGAAACTGTTAGAGGATACGATGTATTTCTAATTCAACCAACTTGTCCACCTGTAAATGACAATTTGATGGAAACATTGATCTTAATGGATGGCTTAAAGAGAGCTTCAGCTGGAAGAATTACTGCTGTTGTTCCCTACTATGGCTATGCTAGACAGGATAGAAAAACTAAGGCAAGAGAGCCTATAACAGCTAAACTTGTAGCTGATATATTAACTAGAGCTGGTGCCGATAGAGTGCTTACTATGGATTTACATGCGGGACAAATTCAGGGATACTTTGATATACCTGTAGATCATTTGGTAGGAGTTCCAATTCTTGCAGAGTATTTTAAAAATATAGTCGATGAAGAAACAGTAGTGGTTTCTCCTGATTTGGGAGGAGTTTCAAGAGCTAGAAATTTTGCAAATCTTTTAGATTTACCTATAGCTATTATAGAAAAGAGAAGACCAAAAGCTAATGTTTCAGAAGTTATGAATGTAATTGGTGATATTGAAGGGAAAAATGTAATTATTGTTGATGATATTATAGATACTGCTGGTACTATAACAAAGGCAGCTCAGGTACTTAAGAATTTTGGGGCATTGAAAGTTTATGCTTGTGCGACTCATCCAATCCTTTCTGGACCAGCTGTTGAAAGAATTGACAATTCTGAAATTGAAAAATTTGTTGTTACGGATACGATACCTCTTTCAGAGGAAAAGAAAATAGATAAAATTGAAGTTGTAAGCGTAGCACCAATATTTGCTGAAGCTATAAAGAGAATATATAGCAATGAATCTGTAAGTAAATTGTTTGATTAGTTAGGGGCTGATATTTTGTATGCAGTTGTAGGCCTTGGGAATCCAGGAAAAGAGTATGAAAATACTAGACACAATATAGGATTTGATACTGTAGAATTATTGGCTCAGAGAAATAATATAAATATAAATAAAATTAAGTTTAAGGCAGTTTATGGTGAAGGACAGATAGGAAATCAAAAAATTATACTGATAAAACCACAAACTTATATGAATAATAGTGGTATGAGTGTACTAGAATTATATAAGTTCTATAAAATACCTATAGAAAAAATCATAGTAGTAGTTGACGATATAGATATACAATTTGGGACTATAAGGATTAAAAGAAAAGGAAGTGCTGGTACCCATAATGGTATGAAATCCATTATATATCATTTGCAAAATGATGATTTTCCAAGAGTTAAAGTAGGAATAGGCAGTCCAAAACCTGGTCAAGATTTAGCCCAATTTGTACTTAGTAGATTTAGCAAGGAAGAAAGACAAACTATAGATCATACAATAGAACTTGCTTGTGAGGCTATTGAAACTACTATAAATAAAGATTTAAATAATGCAATGAATATTTACAATTCAAAAGACACCAAGGCCCAGGAATAAACCTGGGCTTAAGGTGTTTTAGAAGGAGCTGATCAGATGCCACAAAATATGTTTATAGATCCACTGAAAAGTATGTCTTCCTATAACAAATTAATAGATGCAATAGAGTCTAAAACTAGTACTATAAGTATTCATGGCTTAAGTGAAGAGAACATAGGGCATTTAGCTTATGGGTTAAATAAGCATACACAAAGACAAATATTAATTATAACAAGTAATGAGATTAAAGCTAAAAAAATATTTGAAGATTTAAAAAATTTCGACAACAATTTTGTGGAAAATTATCCTTCAAGAGATTTAGTTTTTTATGATATTGATGCTTTTAGTTATGAAACAACTCATGAGAGAATTAAAGTACTATCGAGGCTAAATAATGGTGAAAATATTGTCGTGGTTACATATGTAGAAGCATTGCTTAACAAGGTTGTGAATAGCAATATTTTTGATAGTTATACTGAAGAATTAAAGTATGGGGAAGTTATAGATTTAGACAATCTTTTGAATGGCTTTGTGATAAAAGGCTATGAAAGAGTAAATATGGTAGAAGGAAAGGGACAATTTAGTTTAAGAGGTGGGATTATAGATTTTTTCCCTGTAAATAGTGAGAATCCCTATAGAATAGAGTTATTTGATGATGAAATTGATTCTATAAGAACTTTTGATATAGCAACTCAAAGATCTATTGAAAAGATTTTTTCTGTCTCAATTCCTCCAGCAAAAGAGATATTAATATTAGAGGAGTTCAAGGATGAAGTTGTTTCTTCTATTGATAGAGATTTAAAAAATATATTGAAAAAATTTCAAAAAAGTGCCAAAGAAAAGGATAAGTTAGAAGAAAAGTTTTCAAAATACATGGAAATTGTGAGGGAAGGACTAAATATAAATAATGTAGATATGATTGTTCCTTATATTCCTGAAGACTATGTAGGAAATATTATTGACTATTTAAATGATGATAGTCTGATTTTAATAGATGAACCAAGAAGAATGGAAGAAAAACTAGAAGATTTGAACAATGAATTTATACTTAAATTTACTGATGTATTTGAAGGTGGAGAATTATTATCTGAACATGATAAAATATATCATGATTTTGATGTAGTATATAAATCTATGAGAAAACACATTTGTATAACTACTTCAGCCCTTTTAAATTCTGATTCGAAATTTGTTTCCAACACTATATTAAACTTTACAACTAAAGGGATGCAATCTTTTCACAACAAGATAGAATTTTTAGTGGAAGAGTTAAATCACTATAAGTATAGGGGATATAAGACTATTATATTGTCTGGAATAGAAGAACGAGGTAGAAGGCTTGAAACAATTCTTAGAGAAAAGGGTGTAGAATGTGTATATGTAGAGAATTCTAATAGAGATATAAAATCTAGTCAAGTTTTTATTACTTCTGGAAGTATAAATGGTGGTTTTGAGTATACGAGTATTAAATTTGCCATAATTAGTGATAAAGAAGTATTTGGAGTGAATAAGAGAAAAATAACTAAACCCATAAAAAAAGATAGGCAAAAGATAACTAGTTTCTCAGATTTAAACATTGGTGATTATGTAGTTCATGAAAATCATGGAATAGGACAGTATTTAGGAATAGAACAACTAGATGTTCAAGGAATTAAAAAAGATTATTTAACTATTAAGTATCAAGGCAAAGACAAATTGTATGTTCCTGTAGATCAGATGAATTTAATCCAGAAATATATAGGTTCAGATACGGTAAAACCTAAAGTAAATAAATTAAGTAGTACAGAGTGGACAAAGACAAAAGCAAAAGCTAAGAAAGCAATAGAGGATATGGCAAAGGATTTGCTGGAATTGTATGCTAAAAGAGAAAGTGTAGAGGGTTTTGCGTTTAGTAAGGATACCCCTTGGCAAGGACAATTTGAGGATATGTTCCCTTACGAAGAAACAGAGGCTCAAATTAGAAGTATAGAAGAAATAAAAAAGGATATGGAAAAACCCAAACCTATGGATAGACTCCTTTGTGGAGATGTTGGATATGGAAAGACAGAAGTAGCTTTGAGGGCAGCATTTAAGGCAATTATGGATGGAAAACAAGTTGCCATTTTAGTTCCCACTACTATACTTGCACAACAACATTACAATACTATATTAGAAAGATTTGGCGACTTTCCAGTAAAGGCTGGAATGCTAAGCCGATTTAAAACACCATCAAAGCAAAAACAGGTTATAGAAGGACTTAGAAAAGGGAATATAGATATAGTAGTTGGTACACATAGATTGTTATCTAAAGATGTAAAATTTAATGATTTAGGACTTTTGGTAGTAGATGAAGAGCAAAGATTTGGAGTCAAACACAAAGAATCATTAAAGAAAATGAGAGAAAATGTAGATGTCCTTACATTGACAGCAACTCCTATTCCAAGGACGCTTCATATGTCACTAGTTGGCATAAGAGATATGAGTGTTATTGATGAGCCTCCAGAAGAAAGATATCCTATACAGACATATGTCGTGGAATATAATGAACAATTAGTGCGTGATGCCATAATTAGAGAAATGAATAGGGATGGGCAAGTTTATTTAGTATATAATAGAGTGGAATCTATAGATAGAATAGCTTCTAGTATAAGAAAGTTAGTTCCTGAAGCTAGAGTTGCCATAGGTCATGGGCAGATGAGTGAAAGGGAATTGGAAAGGGTCATGATGGGATTTTTGGAAAAGGAGTATGATGTACTAGTCTGTACTACTATTATTGAAACGGGATTAGATATTCCAAATGTAAATACAATGATTGTATATGATGCAGATAAGATGGGATTGTCTCAACTTTATCAATTGAGAGGAAGAGTTGGAAGGTCAAATAGAATAGCTTTTTCTTATTTTATGTATGAAAAGGATAAAGTATTGTCAGAAGTAGCAGAAAAGAGGCTTAGAGCAATAAAAGAATTTACTGAATTTGGTTCTGGATTTAAAATTGCCATGAGGGATTTAGAAATACGAGGAGCAGGAAATTTGTTAGGCATTGAACAGCATGGTCATATAGAGGCAATAGGTTATGATTTATATGTGAAATTTTTAAATGAAACCATAAAGAAATTTAAAGGTGAAAGCTATGAAGAAATGGTAGAAACTAGCATAGAGCTTAATGTGAATGGATATATATCAGATAAATATATTGACGAAGAAGAAACAAAGATTGAAATATATAAAAAAATTGCGAGTATTGAAAGTCAAAATGATTATGATGATTTAATAGAAGAATTGATAGATAGATTTGGAGACGTACCTGCAGAAGTTGAAAATCTTATGAAAATATCATATATTAAATATATTTCTGGGAGAAGCAATATTTCTAATATTACAGAAGAAGAAAGGCAAATAAAACTGGAATTTAGCTCATCTAGTCATATAACTCCTGAACTTATTCATACTCTTTCTAGCGAGTATGGAAGGAGAATATCTTTTGATTTATCTGATAGTCCATATTTTAAATTTAGATGGAAAGAAAATTTATTAGATGAATTAAAAGCATTAGTTGAAAAAATTAGAGGTTCTCTTAAAGACTAAAATGGTATATAATATACTTAGTTAAAATATATAAGTTAAAGAAAGGATGTTTCTATTGAAGCAAAATAAAAGATTTTTAATTTTAGCAATAATTTTGGGCTTATTTGTTTTGGTGTTGACTGGTTGCGAAAAGGTTCCAAAGGATGCAGTAGCTAAGGTAAATGGCGATACTATATCTCAAGATGAGTTTGATAAGAATTTTGAGATGTATAAAAAAGCTTATGAGTCTCAATTTGGCCCTGATATAATGAAAAAAGATGCAGGCAATGACAAGACTTTTGAAGAAGTGATTAAGGAAAATATATTGGAAAAGTTGATAACAGAAAAGTTGATAACAGAAAGCGCTAAAGAAAAAAATATTACTGTTACAGATGAAGAATTTAACGAACAACTTAAAAATTATGAAGAAATACTAGGTGGAGAAGAAAAATACAAAGAGTTTTTAAAGCAAAATAATCTTACAGAAGAATATTTTAAAGATAGCATTAAAAAAGAAATGATTATAGATAAGTATAAAAATGACTATGTAAATGGTCTAAAGATCAGTGAAGAAGAAGCTAAAAAACATTTTGAAGAAAATAAAGATGCTTATGTAAAGATTAGAGCAAGTCATATATTAGTAAAAACTGAAGAAGAAGCAAAAAAAGTTTTAGAGAAGATTCAAAAGGGTGAAGATTTTCATGCCTTAGCAGCTACAGAGTCTATAGATAATATGTCAGCTGTACAAGGAGGAGATTTAGGATTTTTTGCAAGAGGACAGATGGTACCAGAATTTGAAGAAGCAGCATTTTCATTGAAACCTGGAGAAGTGAGTGAAATAGTTCAAACTGACTATGGATATCATATAATAAAAGTTGAAGACAGATTAGATAAATATGAAGATGTAAAAGATGAAGTATTGGAAGATTTAAAAAACCAAAAATATGAAGTAAGTGTTAAGAAAATGAGAGATGAGGCAAAAGTTAAGATTTATATGAAAGAAGATAAAAAAGAAAATAACGAAAAAGAAGATAAGAAATCTTAAGCTATTTTAAATATGTTGTGATCTGTCAATATTTACCCCATAATGTGGACAAAAAAAAGTCTACCTTATGGGGTTTTTAATTCAAGTAATACTTTAACTTAACTTTACCATTGATGCATAAAATATTCATGAAAGTTAAATAATAAAACCATAAAGACAATTAATTTACAAGGAGGGAAAAAATGAAAGCTACTGGGATAGTTAGAAGAATTGATGATTTAGGTAGAGTGGTCATTCCTAAAGAAATTAGAAGAACTTTAAGAATAAGGGAAGGTGATCCATTAGAAATATTTACAGATAGAGAAGGGGAAGTGATACTTAAGAAATATAGTCCCATTGGGGAATTAAATGAATTTGCAGCTGAATACTGTGAGTCTTTATATGAAGCTATTAATCATATAGTTGTTATTTCTGATAGGGATACTATCATAGCAATATCAGGTGGTTCTAAAAAAGATTATTTAGATAAAAGAGTAAGCCAAGATTTAGAAAGTGTAATGGAAGGCAGAAAAGCTTATAATGCAACAGGAACAAATAAACCAATAAAATTATATTCTGAAGACGAAAATGTAGATAAATATACAGCACAGGTAATAGTACCAATTGTCATGCAAGGTGATCCCATAGGAGCTGTTATATTTCTGTCTAAAGAAGCAGATGTTCAAATGGGAGATTTAGAGATGAAGTTAGCAGAAACAGCTGCAGGATTTTTATCAAAACAAATGGAAAATTAAGAAAGTCTACCTTGGGTAGGCTTTTTTATTTGTCATTCCAAGTTGATTAGTAATAAATGTATTCCTTCTGAAATATCTTTTTGATATAATATAGTTTACTGATTAGTAGAAAATGATAAGTATTTTTAGGAGGAAAAAATATGACTAAAGAAAATTTTTTGAAAGGGGCAGCTATATTAGGAGCAGCAGGTATAGTGGTCAAGATATTGGGAGCATTTTATAGGATTCCTATAGGGAACATTATAAAAACAGAGGGAATGGGATATTATCAAACAGCTTATCCTCTTTATGTGTTACTTTTGACTATATCTACATCTGGTTTTCCAGTAGCTATTGCAAAATTAGTTTCTGAAAAAAGAGCATTGGGGGATTTCAGGGGTGCTCATAAAGTCTTTAAAGTAGCATTGGCAGGACTTTTTATATGCGGTATTATCACTAGTTTTCTTGTATATACTTTCGCAGAAAATATTGTTGAGTCATTAGGAAATAAAAATGCCTACTATGCTCTAATAGCATTGGTTCCAGCACTTTTTTTTGTACCAATGATGTCTGCTTTTAGAGGCTATTTTCAAGGTAGACAATCTATGACCCCTACGGCTATTTCACAAATATCTGAACAGAGTTTTAGAGTGGCTGCAGGACTGTTTTTTACTTATTACTTATTAGATCGTGGGATTCCAATTGCAGCAGGAGGAGCTTCTTTTGGGGGTTCTATAGGTGCTATTGCAGGTACACTAGCTATATTTATAATTTATTTGTCTAAAAAAGGTGAAATCAATGAGGAAATTGAAAGTAGTAAAAATGTAGAAGAAGAAACTACAGGAAAAATTATTAAAAGTTTATTGGCAATAGCTATTCCTATAACCATTGGAGCATCTATTGCACCAATTATGGATACTATAGATGCAGCCATAGTCATGAAAAGACTACAATTTGTTGGTTTTAGCGAATTTGAAGCCAATGATTTGTATGGTCAACTTAAAGGACTTGCTCAAACTTTAATTAATTTACCTCAAGTTTTTTCCATGGCATTGGCAATAAGTTTGGTTCCAGCTATTTCAGAAGCTCATGCTAAAAAACAATATGGGGAAATACGAAGTATAGTATCTTCGGGGGTAAGAGTTACATTACTTATTGGACTTCCAGCAGCTTTTGGACTTTTTGTTCTTGCAAAACCTATAATTAGACTATTATACTTTAAGAATACAGCAGAAGCATTAAATAGTACTGGAGAGATACTTATGTATCTATCTTTTGGTGTTATATTTTTAACTTTAGTTCAATCGCTAACAGCTATACTTCAAGGAATAGGGAGACCAATTATTCCAGTTAGAAATTTAGCTGTAGGTGCAGTTGCAAAGATAGTTCTTGCTTATGTATTGACGGGAATACCTAGTATCAATGTCAAAGGGTCAGCTATAAGTACGGTTGTAGCTTATTTAATAGCCAGCACTCTTGATTTAATCAGTGTAAAAAAATATACGAAAATCAAATTTAATATAGGAGAAGTATTTATAAGACCATTTATTTCAGCTGTAGGCATGGCAGTCATAGCTAAAGTAAGCCATATCTTGTTTTATTCTCTTATAGGTGATAAATTAGCGACTATTATAGCCATATTCATGGGTATAATAACTTATTTCTTACTTCTCATGAGGACTGGTTCTTTAACTTATGAAGATTTTAAATTGTTGCCTAAAGGTGAAAAAATGGCTAAAACTTTAGTGAAACTCAAATTATTAAGAATCAGCTAATAATATACAAAGGAGAAGATATTTATGAGTAAGATATATATTATAGGTCTTGGTCCTGGCGATATAAACTCCTTAAGCTTAGGGGCTGTTAAGAGACTTCAAAGTGGAGAATTAAATGTTTTAAGAACCGAAGTTCATCCAACGGTTGAATATTTAAAGGAAAATAAAATACCATATACTTCCTATGATTTTGTATATGAAAATGGAGAAGATTTCAGTGAAGTTTACAATTTTATTGTTTCTGATTTACTTGAAAAGGCAAAAAAATACAATTCTATAAATTATTTTGTTCCTGGGAATCCATTAGTGGCTGAAAAGACTGTGGATTTATTGTTGAAAAAAAGAGAGAACCAAAATATCGAAATGGAAATTATTCCAGGGATGAGTTTTATAGATCCTATTATAGTGGCAGTAGGTCATGATCCGATAAATGGATTAAAAATCATAGATGGATTAAACATAAAAGGACAATATGTCGATATAAATATAGGAAATGTAATTACTCAAGTTTATAATAAGAGAATTGCTTCACAAGTAAAATTAGAATTGTCCGAAGTATATGGGGATGATTATGAAATTTGTGTTATAAACAGTGCTGGAGTTCCTTATAAAGAGCAAATATTTAAAATTCCAATATATAAATTAGATAGAATGGAAGAAATCAGCTATTTAACAAGTATATATATTCCTAAAGTGGATAAAATAAATAAAAAAATTTATGATATGAGTGATTTATTGACTATAATGGGAACACTTAGAGGTGATGAAGGATGTCCTTGGGATATAGAACAGACTCATAAATCCATTAGGGAATGTGTAGTTGAAGAAGCTTATGAAGTAGTCAATGCAATAGATGAAGATGACATGGAAAATTTATGTGAAGAACTAGGTGATATTCTACTTCAAGTTGTATTTCATAGTGATATAGCTAAGGATGAAGGTTATTTTAATATATGGGATGTAATCACTGGGATTTGTAATAAATTAATATTTAGACATCCTCATGTTTTTGGAGAAAAAAAAGTAGAAAATTGTGATGAAGTAGTATATAATTGGAATGAAATGAAATTTAAGAAAAGAAACATTGAAAGCTATACAGATAGGCTAAAAGAAATTTCACATTTACCTTCTCTTATGAGAAGCTTTAAAATTCAAGAAAGAGCAGCTGATATTGGTTTTGATTGGGATGATGTAAGTGGAGCTATTGATAAGGTAGATGAAGAATATCATGAAGTAATTGAGGCTTTAAATGTATCTAAAGGTGGTGATATGGGAAAAGTAGAGAGTGAACTTGGAGATTTATTATTTGCTGTAGTGAATGTATGTAGATTTTTAGATATTAATCCAGAAATAGCACTTAACAAGACGATTAACAAGTTTATTGAAAGATTTGATTTTATGGAAAAGAAGAGTAAAGAAAACAATAAAGATTTAAAAGACATGACATTAGAAGAAATGGATATGCTATGGAATAGAGCAAAAATACATAAAAACAAATAATTTGATAAAAACTACTAAAAATAAGAAGGAATTTTGAAATCAACGTAGAATAAGCAATATGAGCTATTTTAAACATTTATATGAGGAGGAATTAAATTATGAACAAATCTGAATTAGTTGCTAGTATGGCTGAAAAAGGAAATTTGACTAAAAAAGATGCAGAAAGTGCTTTAAATGCATTTATGAAGGCTGTTGAAGAAGCATTATCAAATGGAGAAAAGGTTCAACTTGTTGGATTTGGTACTTTTGAAGTAAGAGAAAGAAAAGCTAGAGAAGGAAGAAATCCAAGAAATCCTGAAGAAATTATCAATATTCCAGCTTCAAAAGCCCCAGTATTTAAAGCAGGAAAAGCTTTAAAAGAATCAGTAAATAAGTAAAAAAAGTCAGGTCATTGACCTGACTTTTTTATGAGGAGTGGTCTTATGAGAATTGACAAATATCTAAAGAATTCGAGAATTATAAAAAGAAGGACTGTAGCTAAGGAGGCTTGTGAGCAGGGAAGAGTATTTCTAAATGGGAAAGCTGCTAAGCCTGGAGATGAAGTAGAAGTAGGAGATAATATAGAAATAAATTTTGGGAATGCTTCTAGGAAAATTCAAATATTAAGAGTAGATGATAATGTGTCTAAGGACAAGGCACAAGACTTATACAAAGAATTATAAAAGCCTTTTAGGAATAAAGGCTTTTTTTTATTCATATTATGTATTAGAAAAATTATAGGGGGAATAGCTGTGGGTGAAAATGATATTGGTTTAAAAAATCAAAATATATATTTAGAAGACAGGACAAATCTTACAATTACAGGGGTAGAACAAGTTGAAAGTTTCAATGACAATACTATTATTTTGATTACAATAAGAGGGGGTATGACAATAAAGGGAGAAGAACTTAATATAAATAAATTAAATTTAGAAGATGGAAATGTCAAAATAGATGGGACAATAAATGGCATCTTATATAACAATAAAGATTCAAATTCAAAAGGCAAATTATTTGAGAAGATGTTTAAATAATGTCGAGGATCATAAATATGGATAATTCTATCAAAGTTCAAATATATGTATTTTTAAGTGTTTTTTATGGAGGATTGATAATTGGGTTTATATACGATATATATAGGGCCTTTAGATATTATTTAAAGCCTAAAAAAGTTGCAACAATTTTGGGAGATTTTATATTTTGGATAGTAGTAGTTATAATTACTTTTTATATGCTTATAAAGAGTAATTTTGGCGAAATTAGGGGATATGTATTTGTAGGAATACTTTTAGGTGTATATATATATTTAAAAGTGTTAAGTAAGCTTATTTATCCATTGTTTATAAAAATATTGAAAGTATTACATGTGTTTTTCAATAAAATATTTCATGTAGTACTTTATCCACTTAATTTAATTAAAAAGCTACTTATGCCACATGTAAATAAAGTAAAAAAAGTCAATAGTGTTTCCAAAGACACAGTTAAAAATATGAATAAATACATAAATATAATTTCTAAAAAGAAATAGAGGATTTTTTAATTTGATGTAGAATAGATACAAAAGAGGTGATACTTATGGCAAAACATAAGAAAAAGAATGTAAAGAAATTTAGAATAAGGCATCTCATTATTTTGGTGTTTGGAATCTACATATGTACAACTTTAATATCTCAAAGAAAGATGCTCAAAAATCTCAATGCAGAAAAAGTAGAAATGGAAAATGAAGTTAAAACATTAAATACAGAAATAAATGAAATCAATAAGGAGATAAAAAATAGTGATTCATTGGAGTTTGTAGAAAAAGTGGCAAGAGAAGAATTAAAAATGCTTAAGCCAAGGGAAATTATTTATATAGATAAAAGTAAAAATAAGGATCCGTTTTTGAAAAAAAGTAGGAAATAAACTAGATTGACATATACTATTTTCTAATATATACTAGATAGAAGATAAATATTTATTAAGGAGGAATCATTTATTTATGCCCGTAGCTGTTGGAGAAGTAGTTGAAGGTACCGTTACAGGTATAACAAATTTTGGTGCATTCATTCAACTACCAGAAGGAAAAACTGGATTAGTTCACATTTCTGAGATATCAGAAGATTATGTAGAAAAGGTAAGCGATTATTTAAAAAAAGATCAAAGAGTTAAAGTAAAAGTATTATCTATAAGTAAAGAGGGGAAAATAAGTCTTTCTATTAGACAAGCTAAGCCAAAGTCAAATAACCCTGTTGAAATTGACTGGGGCAAAACTGATGATAAACAGAAATTTATGTCATTTGAGGATAAGCTTTCTAAGTTTTTAAAAGAGAGTAATGAAAGACAAGATCAATTAAAGAGTAGAGAGTCCAAAAGAGGTTCTGGCTCAAAACCTCGTAGTAAAAGCTTGGCAGATTAAAACCGGATTTATCCGGTTTTTTGTTTTAGGTTAAATTATAGAGAATAGACAAAAAAATATTTAATGTATAAATTTTGACATTGGATGGAGATTTTTAATACTTTAAGCTTAAAGTATTAAAAATCTCCATCATATAGCCTTAAAGCGGATTGCTTTAATTTAAATAAATTGTAGGATATTATAATATATATTATTCTAATATGTCTAAAAATTCTTTTTGCAAGGCAACTAGTATTGACAAAAATCTCAAATCTTATTTGATATTATAGTCATGAAAAAATAAATAGGGGTGATTTTTCATGACTACTAGAACTGAAAGTGTATCTCTTAATGAAAAGAGAGCTTTGCAAAAGATTTCTTTTAACGGAATCCAAATTGTTATAGCAATACTGGGTTTTTTCATATCCAGAGCTTCAATCATTAATGGTATGACACCTTTTGGGATTTCATTTTTAACTGCAAGTTTAGGCAGGAGCTTTTCAATTGCGGCATTGATTTCTTCAATTTTAGGTTTACTAAGTTTTCATGGTTTTAATTCTTATAGTTATCTAATCTCTTCTGGAATAATATTTACATTGTTTGCTCTATATACAAAGGAAAAAGAGATATCTATTTTTAAAACATCGTTGTTTTCATCTTTTATCTTTGTTGGAGTAAATATATTTAAAACCATTATATTGAAAAATTTCTATATTTATGATTTCCTAATGATATTTTTTGAGGGGTTGGTAATATTTACTCTATCATATATATTTTCTTATGGACTTCCAAAAGAAACTGTAAGAAAGACTAAATTTACCAACGAAGAGGTCATATGCGTATTTATAACTTTGTCATTAGCAATTTCTGGGCTAACTGATTTTGAGATTTTTAGTTTGTCATTTAAAAATCTTTTGAGTATATTTTTTGTGATGACTTCAGGATATATATATGGAGCAGCTTTGGGAGCAGGAATGGGAATATCAGTAGGAATGATTTCTTATCTATCTCAAAGTGATATGCCATTTTTATTAGCTATATTTGGTTTAGGTGGGTTGTTGTCGGGAGTATTCAGAGATTTGGGCAAATTTGGGACTATATTAGGTTTTGTTTTGGCAAACAGTATTATGAGTTTTTATATAAATGGATATAGTACAAGCTTTTTAAGCTATTATGAGTTAGCTATTGCTTGTGGCCTTTTCTACATTTTTTCTAACTATATGAAAGAAAATTTTTTATTTATACCTTTAAGTGTGTCATCTTTAGATAACAATGATATATATAGTGAAAGAACTAAAGAATTGACAACTAAAAAACTTAAATATATTTCTGAAGTATTTAAAGACTTGGGAGGTATATTTAAAAAGGTTTCTTACAATGAAGAAGTATATACAGACAATATAACTAAGTTTATAAATTGTGTAGCAAATGATGTGTGCAAAAATTGTTCTATGAATGTATTTTGTTGGAAGGATGATTTTTATACTACCTATTGTTCTATATTTGATCTTATAGCTTCAATGGAAATGACTGGTGGCATAGATGAGGAGAATTTGCCGGAACTTTTTAAAAATACTTGCATAAATACTGAAGAAATACTTGACAAGACCCATAGATTGTTCGATTTATATAAAGTAAATTATACTTGGGAAAAGAGAATGGCAGAAAATAGAAAACTTGTTGCGGAGCAATTGAGTGGTATTTCAAATATTATGGAGGGACTCATGAAAGATATAGATAAGTCTCCAGTGTTTAAGGAAGATGTTGAAATGCAGATATATTCTTCATTGAAATCTCAGAGGGTAAATATAAAAAATGTCATGGTGGCTGAATACAGTGAAGAAGATTTTGAGATATATTTAGAAGTAGGAAAATGTTTCAAAGGAGAAAATAGCTTAGAAAATGTTAGAGATATTGTCTCAGAGGTTGTAGGAATACCTTTAAAAGGAGATTTCACAGTTGATACAATGAAGGCTCGAGAAGTCAATAGATATAAATTGATAAAAGCTAATAGATATGGAGCTATAACGAGAATTGCAAAAAATAGTGAATCTTTTAATGTTGTTTCGGGAGATAGCTATACTTTTGGAGAAGAGGGGAACAATTATTTTGCAGCTTTAAGTGATGGCATGGGAATAGGAAGACGAGCCAATTTTGAAAGTACTATTGCTATATCTCTATTGGAAAAATTTTTGGAAGCAGGATTTGATAAAGAGATTGCTTTAAAAACTATAAATTCAATTCTCATGCTGAAATCAGAAGAAGAGATTTTTACTACATTGGATATTTCAACAATAGATTTGTATTCGGGAAAACTTCAAACAATAAAGACGGGAGCCGCACCAACCTTTATAAAGAAAAAGGATAGAGTTCTGGTCATAGATTCAAATTCTCTTCCTGTTGGAATGCTTAAGGATGTAGATTTAGAAATTTATGAAGAATATTTAGATGATGGAGATTTCATAATCATGATGTCAGATGGGGTTTTAGAGTCAAATGAGGATGCAAACAATAAGGAAAAATGGATAATTGATATAATTGCCAATATAGATAGTTTCAATCCTCAGACTGTTGCCAATATGCTAATGAAGGAAGCTAAAAAGGCTTGCCATGATGAGATAAAAGATGATATGACGGTACTTGTAACTAAAGTATGGAAGATAAAATGAAGCTGACCCCCTTAGTCAACATAGACCAAGGGGGTATAAAATTTTTAAATATGTCAATACTCCTTTAAAAAATATAGGAGTGATATAATGTCAATCAAACAGATAATGCTTATTACAGATGGAGAATCAAATGTGGGGGTTAGTCCCATAGAAGTAGCTAAAATAGCTAAAAAGAATGATATAGTTGTAAATACCATAGGAATTGTGAAGAACAAAGATATAGAAGAGCCCTTAAGAGAAGTTGAAGAAGTTGCTTTAAATGGAGGGGGCATTTGTGAAATAACTAGTCTGGAAAGTTTAGAGAAAGTTTTAAGTATGGTTACAGTTCAGTCTATTCACAGGACAATAGAAGAAGTAGTTAATAAAGAGTTAAGAGAAATAATAGACAAGGATATAAAAGAAATTTCTCCAAAAGAAAGAAAGAAAATAGTTGAGATGATGGATAAATTAGGTGATGAAGTATCTATAAAATGTTTAATGATATTAGATACTAGCGGAAGCATGAAATATAAAATAAATGTAGCCAAAAGAAGTATTTTGGAACTTTTTAGATTTTTAAAAGAAAGGTCAGGAGAGACGGAAATAGGTATTATTACTTATCCTGGAGAGGAAGGTTTTTATAATATACTTTGTGATTTTACTCAGGATATAAATTATTTAGAAGAGAAAATAGAAAAGATTTCAATTGGAGGCACTACCCCTACAGGTCCGGCTTTAGAAGGTGGAATAGATATGATACTGGGAAAAGAAAAAAATGTTCTTTCCGAGTATATGGTGTAGGTGAATTGGATGAATTCTCTTAAGGGCAAGTGGAATAGAAATATATATTATATTGTTGAGAAGATAGGTAAAGGTACTTTTGGAACGGTATATAAAGTTTTAGACGAACGAAACAAACAAAAGGTATTAAAGATGTCTAAAGATACATCTTCTATAACTAGAGAATACTATACTATGGAAAAGCTTAAAAGTTTGGATTTCGTACCCGAGGTTTATGATTTTGACGATTTTCAAGCTAAAGGCGAAATATATCATTTTATTGTTATGGATTATATTCAAGGACAAACTTTAAAAGAAGTTTCTAGAAAAAACAAATTAGATATAGAAGAAATATTTCAAATTGGGTATGTTATAGTAGATTCGTTAGAAAAAGTATATAATATGGGATATATGTATTGTGACATAAAATTAGAAAATATAATATTGACTGGGAAAAATGAGGTTTGTTTTGTGGATTTTGGAGGAGTAGTAGAGAAAAATAGTCCTATAATTGAGTATACTCCAAATTACAATATGATTTCTTGGAAAAAGAATGAGAGCGGTAATTATTTTGGAAATATAATTTTTAGTACTACAATGGTTTTAACTACAATGTTTTTAAGAAAAGAATATCATCCTTTTTTATTTTCTTTGAAAGATATAGATGAGAAAATAAAAAATACAAATTTAAATAAAGAGATAAAGAAATTTTTGCAAAGAGGATTAAATGGGAATTATGGTTCATTAAATGAGTATAAAAATGATCTAAAAAAACTATCTTATCATTTTGGGGGATTTAGGGAAGAAATAGATAAGATAGATTACTTTTTTGTGGTAAGTATTATTTTCTTTATATTCTCATTGTTAATGGGGAAAAAATTTTGTTTATTTTAGAGGAAAATTTGTGTTTATGTAGAAGAAAATAAGGGGAATATAAGGTAGGTGATATGGTGGAAGATAAAATATTAAATACAATAAAAAAACACAATTTAATAGAAAATGGAGATAATGTTTTGGTAGGGGTATCTGGTGGACCAGATTCTATGGCTCTTTTGTATGCTCTTTTGTCAATACAAACTGAAATTTCTTTTTCTCTTTATATTGCTCATGTAAATCATGGCGTCAGGGGAAGAGAAGCTGATGAAGATGAGAAATTTGTTGAAAAAATATCGGGGAAATTAGGAATTCCCTTTTATTCTAAAAAAATTGATATGGAGGGATATGCAAGAGAACACAAGCTTTCATCAGAAGATGCAGGTAGAAGGCTTAGATATAAATTTTTTAGAGAAGTTTTATTAAGCATAAATGGGGGTAAAATAGCAGTAGCCCATAATAAAAATGATCAAGCAGAGACTTTAATCATGAGGTTTTTTAGGGGAACTGGATTAGATGGATTGAAAGGCATGGAATATAGAAATGGTGACATTATAAGACCCCTTTTAGATATTTCAAGGAATGAAATAGAAGATTATATATTAGAAAAAAATATAAATACAAGATTAGATAGGACAAACTTAGAAAATATATACAATAGAAACAAAATCAGATTAGAGCTTATCCCATATATAGTAGATAATTTCAATCCCAATATAGTTGACACACTTTGGAGAACTTCTAGAACTATGTCCAATGATAGCGAGTTTTTGGAGGAATTTTCCAAAGAACGATATAGAGAATTGGTCAAAGTTGAAGATAAAAATAGTATAATTTTATGTAGACAAAAATTTTCAAGGGAACACATAGCTATAAAACAGAGAATAATAAGACACTCAATATATAATTTAACAGGAACTCTAGATGGAATTTCAGAAATTCATGTGAGAAATGTCTTGGAACTATTTGAAAGAGGGGATACTGGCAAGAGTGTTGATTTGCCTAATAGATTAGAAGTTAAGACAAGCTATGATGATTTAATTTTTCGAATAAAGAATTTAAATGTAAATAATAATTATAAATATAGTCTTAAACGTGGGCAAGCTACATATGTAAAAGAGTGGAATTCCATTTTTAAGATGGAAGTGTATCCTATGGAAAAAATTCAGTTAAATTTCAAAGATAGGTTTATAAAGTATTTTGATTATGATAAAATAAAAGGCGAAATATACATAAGAAACAGGAGACTAGGAGATACAATACAACCTTTTGGAATGAGTGGAAATAAAAAATTAAAGGACTTATTTATAGATAAAAAGATTCCTATAGACGAAAGAGAAAAAATCCCGATACTAGTAGATAAAAATGATATAATTTGGGTAGTGGGACTGAGAACAAGCGAAAAATATAAAATAACACCTTATACAAAAAATGTTTTAGTTATTAAATATAAAAATTTATAATATTTTAAGGAGGAGAAAAATGAAGGATTTTGTCAAAGAAGTACTTGTTTCCGAAGAAAATATTGAAAAAAGAGTAAGGGAACTAGGAATACAAATTACCGAAGATTATAAGGGAAAAGATTTAATGCTAGTTGGTATACTAAAAGGAGCAGCCATATTTATGGCAGATCTTGCTAGAAGCATTGATATACCAGTAACTATGGATTTTATGGCTGTATCTAGTTATGGAAATACAACTCAGTCTTCAGGAGTAGTTAGAATAGTTAAAGATTTAGATACAAGTATTGAGGGAAAGGATATTTTAATTGTTGAGGATATAATTGATACTGGTCTTACCCTTGGCTATTTAACAGATAATCTTACAAAGAGGGGAGCAAGAAGTGTAAGGATATGTACATTGTTGGATAAGCCAGAAAGAAGAAAAGTAAATGTTCCAGTAGATTATAGGGGTTTTATAATACCAGATGAATTTGTAGTTGGATATGGGATAGACTATGCGGAAAAATATAGAAATTTGCCATATATATCATCTTTAAAAGAAGAAGTATATAGTTAATTGTTAAAATATAAAATGCTATTGACCCAATCATTGTTTTTTAAAATAAAATGTGTTATAATTTGAAAATATACGATTATGCCCAGTTTAAGAAGGGAGGACTTAGGTTGAGAAAATTTTTTAGAGGCGTGAGCTTCTATTTGCTTATACTCATTATAATAATTCTAGTAGTTGAAATGGTGGGAAAAGATGTAGAGCCAGTTGTCGAAATAGATGCTATACAACTTATAGAGCATTTAAAGAATGAAGATGTTGAAAGTATAAAAAGCATAAGAAGTGCTGGTGGAACTACTATAAAGGGTAAATTAAAAGACAATACTCAGTTTACTACAATTTTGCCAGAGGAATTACAGGATACCTATAAAAAATATGTAGAACCACAGATAGAAAAAGGGAAAATAAAAGCCTATAAAGGAGAAGAAGAAGCAGGAACTCCTTTTATACTTGAAGCATTGCCAACTATTTTTATGATTCTCATAGTTGTTGTCATATGGTTTACATTTATGCAACAATCCCAAGGTGGCGGAGGAAACCGTGTAATGTCTTTTGGGAAAAGCAAAGCTAGAATGCACAAAGATGATGAATCCCAAAAAGTTACTTTTGCTGATGTAGCAGGACTTGAAGAGGAAAAGGAAGAGTTAAAAGAAATCGTGGACTTTTTGAAGAGCCCTAGAAAATATATTGAATTGGGTGCAAGAATTCCAAAGGGGGTACTTCTTGTAGGGCCTCCAGGAACAGGTAAGACTTATTTAAGCAAGGCTGTCGCAGGAGAAGCAGGAGTGCCATTTTTCAGCATCAGTGGCTCTGACTTTGTAGAAATGTTTGTTGGTGTAGGTGCCAGTCGTGTAAGGGATTTGTTTGAACAAGCAAAGAAAAATTCACCATGTATAATTTTTATAGATGAAATTGATGCAGTAGGTAGGAGAAGAGGTGCAGGCCTTGGCGGAGGTCACGATGAAAGAGAACAAACATTGAATCAATTGTTGGTTGAGATGGATGGTTTTGGTACAAATGAAGGTATAATAGTTATGGCTGCTACGAATAGACCAGATATTCTTGATCCAGCTCTTCTTAGGCCAGGAAGATTTGATAGACAAGTGTATGTAGGAGTGCCAGATGTAAAGGGAAGAGAGGCTATACTTAAAATTCATACCAGAAACAAGCCTCTTGCAGAAGACGTAGATTTGAAAGTTGTAGCTAAGAGAACTCCTGGATTTACACCAGCTGATCTTGAAAATTTAATAAATGAAGCGGCATTACTTGCTGCTAGAAACAATTTAAAAGAAATACCTATGAATCTTATAGAGGAAGCATCAATAAAAGTATTAGCAGGACCTGAAAAGAAAAGCAAGGTTATAAGTGAAAAAGAAAGAAAGCTTACTGCATATCATGAAGCAGGTCATGCAGTTACAGCTCGACTTCTTCCAAATTCAGATCCAGTTCATATGGTGACAATTATTCCAAGGGGAATGGCTGGAGGATTTACAGCATATCTTCCTGAAGAGGATAGATCCTATATGACAAAGAAACAAATGGAAGATGAAATAGTTCAAATGCTTGGTGGAAGAGTGGCAGAAGCATTGGTTCTTGGAGATATAAGTACTGGGGCACAAAATGACATAGAAAGAGCTACAAAACTTGCAAGAAAAATGGTGACTCACTATGGAATGAGTGATAATTTAGGTCCTATGACTTATGGAACAGATGATGAAGAAGTGTTTATAGGAAGAGATTTTGGTAGGGCAAGAAACTATAGTGAGGAAGTGGCTGCTGCTATAGATCAAGAAATGAGAAATATTATAGATAAAGCTTATCAAAGATCAGAAGAGTTGTTGTCTAAAAATATGAATAAACTTCACAGAGTTGCAGAAGAACTTCTTGAAAAAGAAACCCTTGATGCAAAAGAATTTGAAGAAATATTTATGAGTGCATAAGGTAGTTAACAAAAGTTAACTACCTCTTTTTCTTTTTTGTTAAGATTATTTAAAGAGGGAAAAGTGAATTTGTGTCGAATATTTTATTTAGATTATGCAACATTTGTTTCATTTTAAAATATTTTTGAAATAAATATTGCAAAAATATTTATATTGTATAATATAATAGTTTATAGAGATAAGTTATAATTAAATTAGGAAAAGGATTTCATTTTCATATGCTAAAATATGAGGAGGGAAAAGGATGTTTGATGAAAAGAAAATTGAAGAAATAAAAGCAGGTAAAGAAAGTTGGGAAAGTGGAAAGGTGAAAAAAGCAATAGATAAATTCCCAGAGAGAAAAGAAGAATTCACTACTAGTTCAGGTTTTGAAGTAGAAAGACTTTATACTCCAGAAAATATAGAAGATTTTGATTATAATGAAAAACTAGGTTATCCAGGACAGTATCCATTTACAAGAGGAGTCCAGCCTACAATGTATAGGGGAAGACTTTGGACAATGAGGCAATATGCAGGATTTGCTACAGCAGAAGAATCAAACAATAGATATAAATACTTATTAGAACAAGGACAAACAGGTCTTAGTGTAGCTTTTGATTTACCTACTCAAATTGGATATGATTCAGATCATTCTCTTAGCGAAGGTGAAGTAGGAAAGGTAGGAGTTGCTATTGATTCATTAAAGGATATGGAAATACTATTTGATGGTATACCATTAGATAAAGTAAGTACTTCCATGACTATAAATGCTCCAGCCAGCGTATTGCTTGCCATGTATATTGCAGTAGCAGAAAAGCAAGGTGTATCTAAAGATAAACTTAGAGGTACTATTCAAAATGATATTTTAAAAGAGTATATTGCAAGGGGTACTTATATATTTCCACCAGAACCTTCAATGAGACTTATTACAGATATATTTGAATATTGCTCAAAGGAAGTTCCAAAATGGAACACCATAAGTATTAGTGGCTATCATATAAGGGAAGCTGGTTCTACAGCAGCTCAAGAAGTTGCATTTACTCTAGCTGATGGAATTGCTTATGTAGAGGCAGCTCTAAAGGCAGGATTAGATGTGGATGATTTTGCACCTAGACTTTCGTTCTTCTTCAATGCGCACAACAATTTATTAGAAGAAGTAGCTAAGTTTAGAGCAGCAAGAAGAATTTGGGCAAATATCATGAAAAACAGATTCAATGCAAAGAAAGAAAAATCTATGATGCTTAAGTTCCATACTCAAACTGCAGGTTCTACTCTTACAGCACAACAACCAGATAACAATATTATAAGAGTTACTATACAGACTCTTGCAGCAGTACTTGGAGGAACTCAATCTCTACACACCAATTCAAGAGATGAAGCATTAGCATTGCCGACAGAAGAATCTGTAAGAATAGCACTAAGAACTCAACAAATAGTGGGATACGAAAGTGGAGTTACAGATACTATAGATCCATTGGCAGGTTCTTATTATATAGAAAGCTTGACGGATAAAATTGAAGAAGAAGCTATGAGATATATAGAGACAATAGATGAGCTTGGAGGAGCACCTAAAGCTATTGCAAAAGGATATATACAAAAAGAAATACAGAATAGTGCATATAAATATCAAATGGCAGTAGAAGAACAAAAAGAAATAGTAGTAGGTGTGAATAAATTCCAAATAGAAGAAGAACATCACAAGGATATATTGAGAGTTGATCCCGAAGTTGAAAGACTTCAAAAAGAAAAACTGGCAAAATTGAGACAAGAGAGAGATAATGAAAAAGTAAATGAGACCTTAGAGAATTTAAGAAAGTCTGCAGAAGGAGAAGAAAACTTAATGCCATTTATATTGGAATCAGTAAAGACTTATGCAACCTTAGGAGAAATATGCGATGTTTTAAGGGAAGTATTTGGAGAGTATGAACAATCAGTAATTTTATAGTTTATATTAAATATAAAATCAATTTCTTTATAAAAAAGGAGGCAAAAATATGGATAGGCCAATTAGAGTATTGGTAGCAAAACCAGGTCTTGATGGACATGATAGAGGAGCTAAAGTTGTTGCAAGGGCACTTAGGGATGCTGGAATGGAAGTTATATATACAGGACTTAGACAGACACCAGAACAAATAGTAGCAGCTGCTATACAAGAAGATGTAGATGTAGTTGCCATGAGTATTTTATCAGGGGCTCATAATCACTTGTTTCCAAAGGTAGTAAATTTGCTTAGAGAACAGGGTGTTGATGATGTACTTATATTGGGAGGTGGAGTAATACCTGAAGATGATATTCCAGGATTAAAAGAAGCGGGAGTGGAGGCAATATTTACACCAGGTACTTCCACAAAGGATATTGTTGATTATATAGAGGCTCATATAAAAAGATAATACAGGTGGTGTTATAAGTTGAATTTAGAAGAAAGGCTGCGTAATGGCGATAAAAGAGCTTGTGCAAGGCTTATAACTATGGTAGAAAACAATGAAAAAGAGGCTTTTGATATTTTAAAAAAGTTGCATAAACATACAGGAAACGCTTATATCATAGGGATCACTGGGCCTCCTGGAAGTGGAAAGAGTACTCTTACAGATAGGCTTACAAAAGAACTTGTAAAGAGAGGAAAAAAAGTAGGTGTCATAGCCATAGATCCAACTAGTCCTTTTACAGGAGGGGCTATACTTGGAGATAGAATCAGGATGAGTGATTTAGCTTTAGACAGCAATGTGTTTATAAGAAGCATGGGTACAAGGGGATCTCTTGGCGGACTTTCTAAAGCTACTCAAGGAGCAGTGAAAGTTCTTGATATATATGGAGCTGATATAATTTTCATAGAGACAGTAGGAGTAGGACAATCGGAAGTTGATATTGTTAAAATGGCCGATACTGTTCTCATGGTTATGGTTCCGAATTTAGGAGATGATATACAAGCTATAAAAGCTGGAATCATGGAAATTGCTGATGTGTTTGCAATAAATAAATCTGATTTAGATGGAGCCGATAAGACACAGCTTGAAATTGAGATGAATTTAGATTTGAATGGAAAAATGGATTATAGGCCTCCGGTATTAAAAGTATCAGCAGGTAAGAACAAAGGTATAGATGAGCTTTTAGATAAACTTATAGAGCATAAAGATTATTTAGAAAGTACTGGAGAACTTGAGAAAAGAAGAAATAGAAATACAAAACTTGAAATTGTTAAACTTGTAGAAGAAGAGCTTATGGAAATGATTCTTTCAAAGACTAGAGAAGAGGATATATTAGATGAGCTATCTAGTCAGATAGTTTCAAGGAATCTAGACCCATATACAGCAAAAGATAAAATAATAAATTTGATAAAGTAAAGGGGGGAAAAACATGGTACAAAAGGTAGATCATATAGGAATAGCTGTAAAAAATTTAGATGAAGCATTGAAATTTTATGAAGATGTATTAGGTCTTAAATGTGCAGGAAGTGAAGTAGTAGAAGAACAAAAAGTAAAAGTAGCATTTCTTCCAATTGGAGATACAGAAGTAGAACTATTAGAATCAACAGAAGAAGATGGACCTATTGCAAAATACGTAGAAAAAAAAGGAGAAGGTATTCAGCATATAGCCTATAGAGTTGCCAATATAGAAGAGGCTATAGAAGAAATGAAGTCAAAGGGCATTAGAATGATTGATGAAAAGCCTAGATATGGAGCAGGTGGCGCTAAAATTGCCTTCCTACATCCAAAGAGCACTCATGGAGTACTTATAGAGCTTTGTGAAAGAGATTGAATCAAAAAGGAGGGGCAAAATGAAAGTTGAAAAACTAGTAGAAGCCAAGGAACAGATAAAACTTGGTGGAGGAGAGAAAAGAATTGAAAAGCAGCACAACGCAGGTAAACACACAGCAAGAGAAAGATTAGATTTGCTTTTTGATGAAGGCAGTTTTATAGAAATTGATGCCTTTGTAACACACAGATGTACAAATTTTGATATGGAAAATGTAGAAGCACCAGCAGATGGAATAGTGACTGGATATGGTACTGTAAATGGCAGATTAGTATTTGCATATGCTCAAGATTTTACAGTCCTTGGAGGTTCATTGGGAGAAATGCATGCTGCAAAGATATGTAAAGTTCAAGAAATGGCTATGAAAATGGGTGCACCAATTGTAGGATTTAATGATTCTGGTGGAGCAAGAATTCAAGAAGGAGTAGATGCCCTATCAGGGTATGGGAAGATATTTTATAGAAATACACTAGCTTCAGGAGTAATACCACAAATTTCAGTTATAATGGGACCTAGTGCTGGAGGTGCAGTATATTCACCAGCTCTAACAGATTTCATATTCATGGTAGAAAAGACAAGTATGATGTTTATAACTGGGCCACAGGTTATAAAAACTGTTACAGGAGAAGAAGTATCCCAAGAAGAACTAGGTGGTGCTATGACTCACAATAGAACTAGTGGTGTAGCACATTTTGTAGATGCAAGTGAAGAAGAATGTATTGAAAGAATAAAGAGACTGCTTAGTTTCTTGCCGTCAAACAATTTAGAAGATCCTCCATTTATTGAAACAGAAGATGATATAAATAGAATAGAAGATAAATTAAATGAAATAGTGCCAGAAAATCCAAATAAACCTTATGATATGAAAGAAATTATAACTACTATTGCAGATGATGGAGACTTCTTTGAAGTACAACCTTATTTTGCTCAAAATATGATAGTAGGATTTATAAGATTAAATGGAAGTACAGTTGGAGTTATTGCAAATCAGCCAAAGGTATTGGCAGGATGTCTTGATATAAATGCATCAGACAAGGCGGGTAGATTTATAAGAACTTGTGATGCTTACAATATTCCAATACTTAATTTAGTTGATGTGCCAGGATTTTTACCTGGAACTGAACAAGAATATGGTGGAATCATAAGACATGGTGCAAAAATGCTTTATGCTTATAGTGAAGCAACAGTTCCAAAGGTTACTCTTATCGTAAGAAAGGCTTATGGTGGGGCTTATCTTGCTATGTGTAGTAAGGATCTTGGAGCAGACCAAGTATTTGCATGGCCAAATGCAGAAATAGCCGTTATGGGGCCAGATGGGGCAGCTAATATCATATTTAAAAAAGATATTAAAAATGCAGAAGATCCAATAGAAATGAGAGCTGAAAAGATAGAAGAATATAGGGATACTGTAGCAAATCCATATATTGCAGCATCAAGGGGATTTGTAGATGATGTAATAGTTCCAAGCACTACAAGACAAAGACTTGTAAGCGCTTTTGATATGCTTCAAAGTAAAAGGGAGAATAGACCTAGTAAAAAACATGGGAATATACCCCTATAAAGAGGTGATTTAATTTGTTAGGAGACAGCGTTACTATAGGACAAAGTTTGATGATTACAGTTTTTAGTATGGCAATAGTTTTTATAGCACTACTTGTTATTTCATATCTGATAGATGGGTTGAGAGCTATTGCGTCAAAAGATAATGGGAAAAAGACTGTAGAAGAAAAATTAGAAATAGAAGAAAAAAAAGATGTTGTTGAAGAAAATTCAAATGAAGAAAATGAAGAAGAACTAGTAGCAGTAATAGCAGCAGCAATTGCAGCAAGTCAAGGGATTGATGTTTCAGATGTAAAAATAAGTAGTATAAAAAGGGTACCCCAAAACACTCCTGTATGGTCAAGAATGGGAAGACAGGAACAAATATTTGGTAGATTATAAGGAGGCTAAAGAATGAAAAAATATCTTATAACTGTAAATGGAAATGAATATGAAGTAGAAGTAGAGGAATTGTCAAATGGGCAAAGAGAAGAAAAAACAATAAATAGACCAGTAGTAGAATCAAAACCACAATCAAAACCACAAGCAGCAAAGAAAGAAGAAAAGAAGGCTGTAAATGTACCAGCTGGAGCAGAAACAGTAGAAGCTCCAATGCCAGGAACAATACTTAGAATAAATGTAAATGTAGGTGATGAAGTAAAAGCAGGACAGGAGTTGTTAATTCTTGAAGCAATGAAAATGGAAAATGAAATATTGGCTCCAAGAGATGGAAAGGTGGCAGCCGTACACGTATCAAAAGGTGCTTCTGTAAATACTGGAGATAAATTAGTGTCTATTGAATAAAACACTAAAGAAAGGAAGGTAAACTAAATGTTACTTGAGATATTAAAAGAATTTTTACAAAGCACAGGATTTGCTGCCATAACATATAAAGAAGTTATAATGCTTTGTATATCCTTTATACTTCTTTATTTAGCTATAAAAAAGGAATATGAACCCCTCCTTTTAGTTCCAATAGCTTTTGGAATGTTACTGGCAAATTTGCCGCTAGGAGGGCTTATGGATCCTCCGATAGTTGAAGTGGTAGAAAAGTCTGGGGTACTTGTTCCTGAGACAAAACAAGTAGGAGGACTATTATATTATTTGTATCAAGGTGTCAAACTTGGAATATATCCACCACTAATATTTTTAGGTGTTGGAGCTATGACAGATTTTGGACCACTTATTGCAAATCCTAGAAGTATTTTACTGGGAGCGGCAGCTCAATTTGGAATATTTTTCACTTTCATAGGGGCTATATTGTTAGGATTTACAGGTCCTGAAGCAGCAAGTATAGGAATAATAGGTGGAGCAGATGGGCCTACAGCTCTTTATTTAACTAGTAGACTTGCTCCTCATCTTCTTGGACCAATAGCTGTAGCTGCATATTCATATATGGCGCTAGTTCCAATCATACAACCTCCTATAATGAGAGCTCTTACAACTAAAGAACAGAGACAAGTAGTTATGGAGCAATTAAGACCTGTATCTAAGAAAGAGAAAATAATATTTCCAATAATGGTTACAGTACTAGTTTCACTATTGCTTCCTTCAGCAGCACCACTTATTGGGATGCTTATGTTGGGGAATTTGTTTAGAGAGTCTGGTGTAGTAGATAGACTTTCAAGCACTGCACAAAATGAACTTGTAAATATAATAACGATATTCTTGGGAACTACCGTAGGAGCAACAGCTAATGCACAGACATTTCTTTCTCCATCAACTCTAAAGATAATACTACTTGGGCTAATTGCTTTTTCATTGGGAACAGCAACAGGAGTATTATTTGGAAAGTTAATGTATAGAACAAGTAAAGGGAAAGTAAATCCTCTTATAGGTGCAGCTGGAGTTTCAGCAGTACCTATGGCAGCAAGAGTAGTACAAAAAAGTAGGACAAGAAGAAAATCCAAGGAACTTCTTGCTTATGCATGCAATGGGACCAAATGTAGCAGGGGTAATAGGTTCCGCTGTAGCAGCAGGACTTCTTCTTATGTTCTTCGGATAAAAATATTAGCGGGGGAATTCCTCCGCTAATTTATTTGTGGAAAGGAGATGGGAAAATGTATAGTGGATATATAACGGATGTACCAGGGATAGAGGTAGGTCATGGTGAATCTTTAGAAGGCATGACAGGTTGCACGGTTATTCTTTGTGAAGATGGTGCAGTAGTAGGAGTAGATGTGAGAGGTTCTGCACCAGGGACTAGGGAAACAGATCTTTTAAGACCAGAGAAAATGGTAGATAAGGTACATGGAATAGTTCTTTCAGGAGGTTCAGCCTTTGGTCTTGATGCAGCTAGTGGTGTCATGAAATATTTAGAAGAAAATGGAGTTGGATTTGATGTGGGAGTGACAAAAGTTCCTATAGTATGCAGTGCGGTTATATTTGACTTAAATATTGGAGACTATAGGATTCGACCTGATTATAATATGGGATATGAAACAGCTAAAAGTGCCAATGAAACTGAAAATAGGCAAGGAAATATTGGATGTGGCATGGGGGCTACAGTAGGGAAAATTTTAGGCCCTGAAAATTCAATGAAGTCAGGACTTGGCAGTTCCAGCATAAAAATTGGTGAACTATGGGTAGGTGCTATAGTAGCAGTAAATAGTTTTGGGGATGTATATGATTATGAAAACAATAAAATTTTAGCAGGAACTTATGATTATAAAGAGAAAAGACTATTAAATTCTTATAAAATAATGAAAGATCAAGGTAAAACTGTAGGATTTCCTATGAAGAACACTACTATAGGTGTAGTTGCAACCAATGGAATACTTTCAAAGGCTGAAGCAAATAAAGTTGCACAAATGGCGCAAAATGGATTAGCTCGTTCTATAAATCCAATACATACTATGTACGACGGAGATACTGTATTTGCTATGTCCACAGGAAAAGTGAAGGCAGATATAAATCTTATAGGCACTGTAGCTAGTGAAATCATGTCAAAGGCAATAGTCAATGGAATATTAGCAGCAGAATCTTATGAAAATATATTGTCATATAAAGATATAAATAATTCTTAATAAATGTTGAAATTTTATCAAATACATTTTAAAATGGTCTTGTAAGAATGCTAAAGCTAGCATCCTTTATTAGGAGCTGGACTGTTTTGTACAATTTCAAAACATCGTCTAGTATCTATTCTAGAACTAGAACGGAGGTAGAATTATGGAAAAGAAAAAGTTTACTGTCAAAAAAATGGCTGTGGCAGGAGTTCTTGGTGGAATTTCTGCTGTTTTAGGACTTACACCTCTTGGATTTATTCCTGTTGGGCCTACTAGAGCTACAATCATGCATATTCCTGTTATTATTGGAGCGATAATGGAAGGACCATTAGTTGGAGCACTGGTTGGGCTGATATTTGGCTTGTTTAGTATTTTACAAGCTATTATGAATCCCACACCTATTTCTGTCGTGTTTTTAGATCCCTTGGTTTCAGTAGTTCCTAGAGTACTTATAGGTATAGTTTCTTACTATGTCTATGTTTTATTTAAAAGACTTGGACAAAAGGCATCAAAGATAACATTGTACTCTATATGGGGAATAACTTTATTCTATTTAAATTTTAATCTTTTTAGAAATATAGGCAATAAAGAAATAAGTTTGTGGGTACAGATATTTAATATTATTTTAATAGGACTGACTATTTTTATAGGATATTATTCCAACAAGAAACTTAAGGAAAGTGCTATAGAAGTAGTAGTATCAGCAGCAGCAGGAACTCTTACAAATACAGTAGGGGTATTATCAGGAATATATTTTATACATGGAGAACAATATGCTTTAAAATTAGGACTTGATCCAAGTACTGCAGGAAAAGCCATTTTAGGCATAGGAATAACTAATGGAATTCCAGAAATAATAGTGGCAATGATAATTGTAACCAGTGTAGTTGCATCTCTTAAAAAGAGTGCTTAGTCCAAAGGATGGTGAAAAATTTGTTATTGGTAATAGATGTAGGAAATACTAATGTGGTTTTAGGAGTATATAAAGAAAATAAATTGTTAAATGATTGGAGAATAGCTACTGACAAAGATAGGACATCAGATGAATATGGATTGTTGTTGGAGCAAATTTTTAAATATCATGGCCTTTGCCCATCAGATGTAAAAGATGTAATCATTTCATCTGTAGTACCTACATTGATGTATACAATGGAGGCAATGAGTATAAAATATTTTCAATGTACTCCACTCACTGTAGGGCCTGGAATAAAGACTGGCATGAACATTAAGTATGACAATCCTAAAGAAGTTGGTGCAGATAGAATAGTTAATGCTGTAGCAGCTTATGAAAAATATGGGGGACCATTAATAATCGTAGATTTTGGAACTGCTATAACATTTTGTGCAGTTTCAAAAGAAGGAGATTATTTAGGAGGTGCTATTGCTCCAGGAATAAAGATTTCAAGCGAAGCATTATTTCTTAGAACAGCCAAGCTGCCAAAGGTAGAATTAGTAAAACCTGAAAGAGTTATATGTAAAAACACAGTATCTAGTATTCAATCAGGTCTAATTTATGGATATGTAGGATTGGTAGACAATATAATTGAGAGAATGAAAGAAGAACTTAGTAGAGAAGGAAAAGTAAAAGCTGTAGTAGCTACAGGAGGATTGGCAAGTTTGATTGCCAGTGAAAGCAAAGAAATTGATGTAATAGATAAGATGCTGACATTGGAAGGACTTAGAATAATTTATGAAAGAAATGTGTAGAGTAGCCTTAAAGGGCTACTCTTTTGATAATTGAGGTGATAATGTTGAAAATAGGAGATGTAAATCTAAATGGAAATGTTTTCTTAGCTCCTATGGCAGGAGTCACAGATTTGCCTTTCAGAATGATATGCAAGGATATGGGAGCTAGTTTAGTATATACAGAAATGATAAGTTGCAAGGGACTTTATTATAAAGATGAAAAAACTAAAGAATTGACTAGTGTAGATGAAAGAGAGAGACCAATAGCTGTACAGATATTTGGCTCAGAACCGTCTATTATGAGGCAAGTAGTCAGTGAATATTTAAATGATAGAGACGATATAGATATTATTGATATAAATATGGGTTGTCCTGCACCAAAGATAGTGAGAGGCGGAGAAGGAAGCGCCCTTATGAAGAGTCCAAACTTAATTAGACAAATAATCAAGGAAATAGTAGATGTATCCAAAAAGCCTGTTACAATTAAAATAAGAAAAGGATGGGATGATTCAAATATAAATGCGGTAGAGATAGCTAAAATAGGTGAAGAAGAAGGAATAAGCGCTATAACTATTCATGGACGGACAAGAAGTATGTTCTACTCAGGAGAGGCAGATTGGGACATCATAAAAGAAATAAAGGAAGTTGTTTCCATACCAGTCATAGGTAATGGGGATATATTTACAGTAAAAGATGGAATGAGGATGTTAGAATATACAAATTGTGATGCCATAATGATTGGAAGAGGAGCTAGAGGGAACCCCTGGATATTTAAAAATATATTAGAATATATGAATGATGAAAAAGTAAATTATCCTACAGATGATGAAAAAATAGAAAAAGCTATAGAACATTTAGAATTAGTTTGTGATTTTAAAGGTGAAAAAACTGGAGTACGAGAAATGAGGAAGCACATAGCTTGGTATTTAAAGGGGTTAAAAGGTGCGAATCAGATAAAGAATAGCATAAATACTATTCAAACATTAGAAGGTATGAAAACACTTTTACGTGACTATACTGATAGCTTAAAAAGGTAAGAATAATAAAATAAAAGAATACCTGTATTAATTAACTCATATAATACAATACTAAAATACTTAGCGAGGGGGATTGTTATGTTTTGAATTTATATATATACTCGATCCAGAAATTTACACTAGGTATTTAAAAAGAGGTGTGTATAAGTATGTACCTAAAGTATGGCTAAAAAAAATGAAGCCAAAAGAAGTTGTGAATTTTACTAATGAGAAAGGGGATGTATTGGGTAAGGGTATTGGAGTTTTTCTTGAAAACAATGAAAAGACTAAAGAAGAATATATAAATGGGGTGATAGATGGAGTAGAAGTTTTTAAATCAGAACAAACGGGAAAAATTTTATATGATGATATTTATATATTTAATAGGAAGGATAGACATTATATCAGAGAAAAGACAGGATTAGAAATAGCAGATGGAATGGAGGTACTTATATATTTTTTGCCCTATGTATTAAAAGAACTATTGTATTTGTGCGATGAAAAACTATGGAATAGTGAAATACTAATGGTGAGTGATGGCAGCAATTTACCTTATAAATTGATAGAAAGGCTTTCCAAGGAAGTTAGATTCTTGACAATATTAGAAGATAAAAAAGAAAATGCTCAAAAAAACATTGATAAAATTTACAATGATACGGGACTGTCAATATTTTATTCACAAAATGTTGATAAAATATTGATGAATTATAATATAATTATAAATTTTAAGGATAATATTTCTGTAGATACAAAAAAATTGAGGGGCAAAACTATTGTATTTGATTTAAGTGTGGGGCAAAACTTTTCAGAAGAAATAAACAATATAAATAAAAGTGTAATAACAATAGAGGACTTTTTATTTCATTGGAAAGATTTGATTGTAGAGAAAGATTTTTTTCATACTGAAGAATTGATACCTTCTTATAAATATGAAGTTTTTAATAGATATAATATAAAAGATTTTAAGCAATTATTAGTAAGAAATGAAAAATACACTTTAGAAGAATTGGTTCAAACTAAAATAAGAAATAGAATACACATATAGGGACTTGACAATAAATTGCAGCTAAATTATAATAGTCTCCATATAAAGTGTATTGGGGTTTGAGGTTTAGGTCATTTGAACCTAGAACAAATAAAAGAAAGGGAGAGAGAAAAATGACTGAAAAAGAAGTTTTTTTAACTGTAGAAGGGTTAAAAAAATTGGAAGACGAATTGGATGAGTTGAAAACTGTTAGAAGAAAAGAAGTGGCTGAAAGAATAAAGCAAGCATTAGCTTTTGGAGATATAAGTGAGAATTCAGAATATGATGAAGCAAAAAATGAGCAAGCTCAATTGGAAGAGCGAATTGTAAAACTTGAAAATATGCTTAGAAATGCAAAAATTATTGATGATGAGGATATATCAACAGATAGAGTGAGTATTGGCTCCAGAGTTTGTGTAAAGGACTTGGAATATGATGAAGAAATAGAGTATACTATAGTTGGGTCAGCTGAAGCAGATCCTTATGAAGGTAAAATCTCAAACGAATCTCCTGTTGGGAATGCAATATTGGGAAGAAAAAAAGGAGATATTGTAGAAGTACAGGTACCAGATGGTAAAATTAAATATGAAATTCTTAGTATAGCAAGATAAAAACAAGGAGGGTTTTTATATGGCAGGTACGGAAGAAAACCTTAATGAGATGTTGGTTTTAAGGAGAGAAAAATTAGAAAAACTTACAGAGATGGAAAGAAACCCTTTTCTCATTGAAAAATTTGATTTTACTCACTATAGTAGTGAGATAAAAGAAAAATTTGAAGAAATGGAAGGCAAAGAAGTTGCTGTAGCAGGAAGACTTATGTCTAAAAGAGGACATGGAAAGGTAAGCTTTTTAGACCTTCAAGATAGTGAAGGAAGAATACAAATATTTGCTAAAAAGGATCTTTTAGGAGAAGAAGAATATGAAATATTTAAGTTATACGATATTGGCGATATTGTAGGTGTCAATGGAGAAGTATTTAAAACTCAAACAGGTGAAATTTCCATTAGAGCTACAAAGATAATTCTTTTGAGTAAATCTATTCAAATTTTACCTGAAAAATTTCATGGACTAAAAGATCCAGATTTAAGATACAGACAAAGATATGTAGATTTAATAATGAATCCTGAAGTTAAAGAAACTTTTATATTGCGTTCAAAGATTATAAAAGCTGTAAGACAATTTTTAGATGATAGAGGATTTATAGAAGTAGATACACCAATACTTAGTCCTATTGCTGGTGGAGCAAATGCAAGACCATTTATTACCCATCACAATGCATTAGACATAGATATGTATTTAAGAATTGCAAATGAACTTTACTTAAAGAGACTTATAGTTGGTGGGTTTGATAAAGTATATGAAATGGGCAGAATGTTTAGAAATGAAGGAATGGACTATAAACATAATCCAGAGTTTACAAATATAGAATTGTATCAAGCTTATGTAGACTATGAAGAAATGATGAGACTTACAGAAAATTTGGTAGCTTATGTAGCAGAGAAGACATTAGGTTCAGCGGTTATAACATATCAAGGCAAGGAAATAGACTTGACTCCACCTTGGAGAAGACTTGATATGGAAGATGCTATAAAGGAATATGCAGGAGTAGACTTTAGCAGTATAAATACTGATGAAGAAGCATTGAAAGTAGCTAAGGGAAAAGGTATAGAAATAAAACCTGGAATGACAAGAGGTCATGTAATCAGTGAAATGTTTGAAGAGTTTTGTGAAGAACATTTAGTTCAACCTACATTTGTCATAGGTCATCCTGTAGAAGTTTCTCCACTTGCTAAGAGAAATCCAGAAGATCCAAGAAAGACAAATAGATTTGAGGCCTTTATAAATACTTGGGAAATAGCAAATGCATTTAGTGAATTAAACGATCCAATAGATCAAAAACAAAGATTTGTAGATCAATTAAAACAAAAGGAATTAGGGGATGATGAAGCTCATATGATGGATACGGACTTTGTCAATGCCCTAGAAGTAGGACTTCCACCAACAGGAGGACTTGGAATAGGAATAGATAGAATGATTATGCTACTAACTGATCAGTCAAGCATCAGGGATGTAATATTGTTTCCAACAATGAAACCAATAGATAATGAAGATAATGAAAATGATGAAGAATAAAGTAAAGTGAGTCAAATATTTGACTCACTTTATCATTTTTTTGGAGTGTTTGTTTTATAATAAATAAAATACTTAAAAAAACTTATGATATAATTAAAGATAGTTCATAGTTAAGAGGCGATTTATATGTATACATTGGAAGAATTAGAATACATAGTTTCAAAATGTAATAGATGTGAATTGTATAAGGGTAGGACAAATACTGTATTTGGAGAGGGAAATAAACAGGCGAAAATCATGTTTATAGGAGAAGGACCAGGATATTACGAGGACAAAATGGGGAGGCCTTTCGTAGGAAAAGCAGGTCAGCTTCTTGACAAGATGCTTGAAGCAATTGCTCTTAAAAGAGAAGAAGTTTATATTACAAATATTGTTAAATGTAGGCCGCCAAACAATAGAAACCCATTAGAAAAGGAAAGTAAGATCTGTATAGAATATTTGAGATGGCAAGTAAAGATAATAGATCCAGATATACTAGTTTGTTTAGGAGCAGTATCAGCAAGGAATATAATTAGTTCTGATTTTAAAGTGACAACGGATAGAGGAATATGGGTCAAAAAAGGAAAATTCTACATAATGCCTACATATCATCCGGCAGCCCTATTGAGAGATGAGAGTAAAAAAAGAGGAGCATGGGAAGATTTTAAGAGTATAAAGGAAAAATATATGGAAATAAAATATATGTACTAGAAAGGATGATTTATTTGAAGCATGAGAGAATTCAGAGTTTAAATAATAGAATTCTTGAAGAGTATACAAATGAGAAGATTGTATTGGGTGATGGCAATCTAGATTGTTCAATAATGCTTATAGGAGAAGCACCAGGTGCAAAGGAAGTTGAACTAAAAAAGCCCTTTGTAGGGCAGGCAGGAAAGTATCTTGATGAGTTCATTGAAGTTTTAGATATTGGAAGAGAACAGTTATATATAACAAATGTAGTTAAATATAGGCCTACAAAAAAGAGTACAAAGACTGATGGGGTGGTAAATAGACCACCAACTAATGTTGAAATTGAAAAATTTAAAAAATATTTGATTGAAGAAATTGATATTATTGAACCTAAGATAATAGTGCCTCTTGGAAATACTCCTATTAAAGGTATATTTGAAGACAATTTTAAAATAGGTGAAGTTCATGGGAAGGCCCTTGAAATTAACATAAAAGGAAAAGAATACAAAGTATTTCCTCTATATCATCCAGCAGCAGTTATATACAGGAGAGAATTAAAAGCTGTGTATTTAGATGATCTACAAGAACTAAAAAAATTAATGAGAAAAAAGTGTTGACATACTAATAAAAAGGGTGTATGATAAAAATCCATCACAAAACGAGTTGAAAAAACGAGTTTAAAAAAAGTGATGGATTCTTAAAAAAAGTTGTTGACATTGGAATTAAAATCTGGTATAGTTTTAAGAGTTGACACCAAAGTCAACAGTGAACTTTAAAAACTGAACAGTATGAAACAATCCTTGAGTTTAATTAAATTTTATTAAGACAGGTAAAACTTTTTTATGAGAGTTTGATCCTGGCTCAGGACGAACGCTGGCGGCGTGCCTAACACATGCAAGTCGAGCGAAGAATATATAAAGAAATCTTCGGGTGGAAATATATATTTCTTAGCGGCGGACGGGTGAGTAACGCGTGAGGAACCTGCCTTGTACTAGGGGATAGCCTCGGGAAACCGGGATTAATACCCTATGATACTTGAAAATCGCATGATTTTCAAGTCAAAGCGATTAAGCGGTATAAGATGGACTCGCGTCCCATTAGCTAGTTGGTGAGGTAATAGCTCACCAAGGCGACGATGGGTAGCCGGCCTGAG